>CAZMIQ010000038.1:0-9234 GCA_964566525.1 uncultured Pseudomonadales bacterium
CACGACAACCGTTCCATGACTGCATGGTGGTTTGGGCGAAAAGGTGGGTAGCTGATGAAAAAATCAATGTAAGAGCGAAAATAATTTTGGTTAAAAATCTAACTAAGAATGGACTAATTGATGATTTAGAGTTTGATTTCATAAAAATAATAAGTTTATTGATGACTGATTTTAGCATGAAATGGAAAATTATACAAGGGGCTAATTATTGCAGTGAGCTGCTTATTTGGTGGCGAGGGAAATGAAATACAGTGAGACGTAAGAACCTTGCGTCTTTAAAATAAACACAACAATATAAAAAATGCAAAAATCTAATAATACATAAATGCGTTTTATTTATCTTTTGTATTCACTTGCTGGTTGCTTAAAAATTGAATTTGGGTTATCAACAATTGGCAATTTATCACTTTGTCACTTTTTTATCACTATCATGTGGATAATATATGAGAGGGGCTTTTTAACAGATAAAAATTTCAAATTCGAACTGGTGGGCGTTTCTTTTTTTGATAAAAGAAAGCCTCAATCAGTTAGTCCACCAATTGGTATTAAGTTAATACTGATTGAGTTAGAAAGGGATATGAAAATATCATTTTCAATTAAAGGAGTGGTTTTTGCCATCTGCTTTAATTTTAAGTCAAAAAAATAACCTTGAGCTTGAAGTTCTAAAGGTTATCTTGACTTACTGGTGGGTATTAGTCATGCCCACCATTTTGAATTTGAGAGTATTATAACATGGGAAATGCAGAAAATGTTTTTAAATGGCGACCCAGATGGGACTCGAACCCACGATCTCTTCCGTGACAGGGAAGCATGTTAACCACTACACCACTGGGCCAATATTTTAAAGGATGAGTATTTTAACATGAAAAAGGTAATAAATCAAGGTCTTGTTTTTTTGACCTTTTGCGGTAGAATGCAACCAATCTATTGATTTTTTTAGAGTGGAGTGATTTATGACAAAATATATATTTGTTTCTGGTGGAGTCTTATCTGGACTTGGTAAAGGTGTGACTGCTGCCTCATTAGGCGTTACCCTTAAGGCTCGTGGTTACAAAGTCACCAATATTAAATGCGAAAATTATCTCAACCTTGATTCTGGTAATATTAATCCGATTGAACACGGCGATGTTTTTTTATGTGAAGATGGGACTGAAGCTGATTTAGATTTAGGGACTTATGAGCGTTTTCTCGAGCAAGAAGTGAGTTTGAAAAATTACACCACTGTGGGGCAAATTTATCAATCGGTGATTAAAGCCACTTGTGATCTCAAACATAAAGGGGCGACGGTTGATGCCATCCCTTATGTGCCAGAGGAAGTGATTCGTCGGATTAAAAAAGCAGCTGAAGGTTTTGATATTATTTTGATTGAATTGGGCGGCTGCGCTGGTGAATATCAAAACATTATTTATTATGAAGCGAATCGAATTCTTAAATTACAAGAACCAGATAATGTGATTCATATTCACGTGACATATTTTCCTCACCCTAAACACATCAATGAGTTAAAATCGAAACCCACGCAATTATCGGTGAAACAATTAAATACCATGGGGATTCAGCCTGATTTTATTGTTGGTCGAGCAGAAATTGATTTAGATGAGAAAAGAAAAGAAAAAGTGGCTTATTATTGCAATTTATCGCAAGATGACATCATCTCTAATCCTGATTGTGCAAGTATTTATGAGTTGCCTTTAATTTTCGAAAAGCAAAAATTTGGTGAAAAAACTTTAGCAAAACTAAATTTACCCATTAAAAAACCAGAATTGGAAGATTGGGAAAAAATGGTTCATAAAATTAAAAGTAAAAAGGCTAAAACGGTCAAAATTGGTGTCATCGCTAAATATTTATCGAGTGGTGATTATGAATTACGTGATTCTTATGCTTCTTTATTAGAAGCGATCGATCACGCTGTTACTCAGGTCGGCGTTAATCTGGACTTGCGCTTTATTAAAGCCGAAGCCTTAGAAAAGGGTCAAAAACAAGCTTTAAGCGACTTACATGAAGTTGATGGCATCATTGTGCCGATTGGCTGGGGAAAAAGGGGCGTAGAAGGGAAAATTATGGCCATTCAATATGCTCGTGAGCAAAAAGTCCCATATTTAGGTCTATGTTATGGTATGCAATTAGCGGTGGTGGAATTTGCTAGAAATGTAGTTGGTTTAGCTGAAGCCAATACGACTGAAGTCAATCCTAAAACTCCTCATCCAGTTGTTCACGAAATTCCGGCTGATGATCAACATCAAACGATTAAAGGTGAAGGCGCGAGCATGAGATTGGGTGCTTATGATGCTGTTTTGAAAAAAGATAGTTTGATTTATCAAATATACCAAAAATATAATGCTCTCAAAGATGAAAAGCAAGGAGTGGTGAGCGAAAGACATCGTCATCGCTTCGAAGTTAATAATAGTTATCGGGAACAATTGTCAGCTAAAGGTTTGGTTTTTGCTGGGACTTCGCCAGATGATTTCTTTGTTGAATTTATTGAGTTGCCGAAAACGATTCATCCTTTTTTTATTGCGACTCAGGGTCATCCAGAGTATAAAACTAGACCCTTGCAACCACATCCATTTTTTGCCGAATTAATTAAAGCTGCCTTAAAAAAGTCGTCATTGTCACTTTGATGTTTTTTGGCTACTTTTGATAGACTAGACTAAGAATAGTTTTAATGTTACAATAGCCATTATGACTAAAGTCTCTATTATTGGTGCTGGAAATTTTGGCTATGCTTTAACTTATCATTTGGCTAGAAAAAAGAAGGCTAATTTTGATTTATTTCTTTATGATCATCGATTAGAAACAATTAATTATATTAGAAATAATCGCACTCATCCGAAGTTTTTTCCTTTGATTGAATTACCTCCTCAAGTAGAATTGGTTGATAATTTACCCAATTTAATTGATGACTGTGATGTTTTAATTTTAGCGATGGTTTCAACTGCTCTAGAAAGTGTTTTGGCTCAAATTAAACCATTAATTACCAAAAAGTTACGCATTGTTTCAGTGATGAAGGCGCTTGACGATGATACGGGAGCGCCTCTTTCGCAAGTCATCGAAGAAGCTCTCTTTAATCTCCCTGTTAGCATTAGTGTTTTAGCTGGTGGGACGACTGGACTAGGTTTGACTCAAGAAGAGTATTTGGGCGCTACTCTAGCTGCTCCTGATGAAGATAAGCATCTTTTGCAAACAATCTTAGGGAGTGAATATTTGCGAATTCAATTAACTGATGATGTTTTGGGAGTGCAATATGCGAGTAGCTTCAAAAACTTAATTTCGGTGGTGGTGGGCATTCTTAAGGGTTTAGGTTTCGAATATGGGACTCAAACTCATGCTTTATCACTAATCGCGCATGAATGTGAAAAATTAGCTTTAACTTTTGGGGCTCAACCTAGTACTTTTAGTCTTGGGAGTCAATGTTGGGGGAATGACATGGTGATGAGTGCGACTGGCAATACTCGCAACCAACAATTGGGCCTCATGCTTGGCGAAGGTGTTAAGTTTTCTACGGCAATCGCCGAGATGAAAGAAGCTGGCAAAACTGCTGAAAGCGTTAATACTTTGGCGATTTTAGGTAAAATTGCTGATTTGAGCCATTATCCGCTTTTAAACTTCTTAGAAAAATTATATAAAAATCAAGTCGAAGTCCATCAAATTGTGAAAGTGATTGAAAACTATTCATAAAAAAATTTAGAAATTATTATGATACCACCACTACTTTTTACTAGTTTTTTAGCTACTTATGTCGCTGCTGAGACTATGACACTTAATGTCGAGCGGCTAATTATTAAAGATCCACAATTACCTAGTAATTTTAATAATTTACGCATTTGTTTTATCAGTGATATTCATCATGGTCGTTATTCTAGCCCTAAAAGGCTCAGAAAAATGGTAAAAAAAATTGCTCAATTAGAGCCAGATTTGATATTATTGGGGGGTGATTATTTGCAAACACCTAAATCAAAAAAGGATAGAGTCAAGCAAGCTTGGCAAGAACTATTGAAAATCTTAAAAGATCTGCCCCCTACTCGATATGGCAATTTTGCAGTCATGGGTAATCATGATCATGTTTTTACGGTTGATTTCATTCGTCAATCACTGGCGAAAATTAATATTAAATTGCTTAATAATGAAGGCCTATTTTTACACAATGAAAAGCAGAAAATCTATTTGGGTGGAGTCGGGGATTTATGGCATGATGGCGCTGATTTAGCCAAAACTATGGCTAATAGTGATCAGCAAAATAATTTCAATCTTATTCTCTCTCATCAGCCAAATTTTATCGATCAGTTAAGAGTCGAAGATGGAATTAATTTTGTGTTGGCTGGTCATACTCATGGAGCCCAATGTCGGATGTTTAATTATATGCCTTATATGCCTAAAGGTATTGCTCATTGGGAATATACCGTTGGGTTGATTGAAACACCCCAAACTCGGATGCTCGTTTCTCCTGGAGTTGGTAATGTTGCTCCTTATTTTCGCTTTTTTTCTACTCCGAAAATCCATTTATTAAAATTTAAGTCTGCTCCCCATTTGTCAACTTTGTCTGCTCGACTTTAGCTAATTTTCTGGTGATGGTGGTCGATTTGCTTTGAGCTTCGCCAATAATATTACTGGCTTCTTGCAATTTTTTCTGAGTTTTATTTAAAATGTCGCCAAATTTATGAAATTCTGTTTGAATTTGACCCAAAAGTGACCAAACTTCAGCCGATCTTTTTTCAATCGTTAGAGTGCGAAAGCCTAATTGCAAACTACTTAAGAAAGCAGCAATATTATTGGGTCCCATGACTGTGACTCGATAATCTTTTTGTAAAGTCTCACACCAGCTTAGATTTTGGGTTACTTGGGCATATAAGCCTTCTAAAGGAAGATACATAATGGCAAAATCAGTCGTTTGCGGCGGATCTAAATATTTACCACTAATATCTTTGGCAGCTTTTTTAATTTTCAGGCCTAAATCTTTTTTCGCTTGTTCGATGCCTAATAAGTCATTTTGCTCGATGGCATCTTGTAGGCGTTGATAATCTTCTAAAGGAAACTTAGCGTCAATTGGTAATAACAGTGATTGATGATCGTCATTTTTGCTGGGTAATTTAATGGCAAATTCCACTCTGTCTTTAGAATTTTGTTTAGTGCTGACATTCTGGACATAATCACTTTGGGCTAGAAATTGTTCAAGTAAATTGCCTAATTGGACTTCGCCCCAAGTGCCTCGGGTTTTTACATTAGTTAAGACTTTTTTTAAATCACCGACGCCACTCGCTAAATTTTTCATTTCACCTAAGCCTTGATAGACTGCTGCTAATCTTTCACTTACTTGCTTAAAACTTTCATTTAAACGACGCTCTAGAGAAGTTTGTAATTTTTCGTCGACTGTTTGACGCATGATTTCTAATTTGTCAGCCACCATATCAGTTAAACGATTTAATTTATTTTCCAAACTCTCAGTAAAATTTTTGAGTGACAAAATTAGTTCTTGCCTTTGCTGTGATAAACTCTGATGAATATCTGGTTGTTTTTGTCGATGATTGAAATATAAAAATAAGAGACTTAAGCTAATCATTAAATTAATGATTAATAAAGCGATGATAAGATATTCCATTGTTTTAACCCTTGACTATAAATTCACGTAAATCACGCCGGCCTAAATGAATTTTGTTTTTACTTTTGTCTAATTGTTTAGATACTAACATTTCTGTTTTTATTTTTTTATTTTTTAAGACAAAAGTAATTTCGATAACTGGGGCTTTTTCGCCACTTTCGATTTTTTGATACCATAATAAATCTTCGGGTTTGCATAATTCTAAATCTAAAGCTAATTCTTGACTAATGCAACTTCTAAATCTTTTTGTATTGACAAAAAAGTTCACTGCATGTCGTTCTTTTTTATTAATAACGATTTCGCCTTGATTAACAAAACCAATTTCTACTCTCTCTTTCGGCGACACAAATTTTTCTGCCAAATCAGATCGAAAAAGAGCCTTGGCAATTCTAATGCCATGATCGCTATTGAGCACTTGCAAACCCCTAATTCTTTCGAGTCTTCGTTTTAAGCCTTGACGATTAGCTAATTGAATGGATAAGCCTGGACTGGTATTTAATTCGACGACTAAAGGTCCTTTATTTTGATCAATAAATAAATCTACTCCGCCATAAGTTAAGTCAGCGGCATTGGCAGCTTGAACGGCTGTTTTTAAGATGTCATCCCAAAAAGGGACTAAGAAGCCGCTTAATTTCTTTTTACTTTCTGGTACATAAATAATTTTTCGTCCGCCCCCTGTAATGGCATAAGTGGTAATGCCAGTGCCTAAATCAATCCCTACTCCAATGGCTCCTTGATGCAAATTAGCCCGTCCTTCACTTTCCTTGGTTGGGAGGCGTAGCATGGCTAAGACTGGGACGCTATTATAGACAATTACTCTTACGTCTGGCGTACCTTTGTAAGCTAATTTCAAAAATTGAGGATGGACTTGTACTCTTTCTTCAATGATGACTGTGGTTTCTGCCCCAGGATGTGAAGTGTATTTGCCTTCTAGAATATCTAAGCAATGGGTTTTAATTTTATCTAAAGACCATGTCTCTCCTATTGTGTCTACAAAATTGCCTTGTTCATTTCTGCGAGCAAAAACTACTATACCTTTGCCACCGCTACCATTGCTTGGTTTAACTACAAAATTATTTATTAATTTTGACCAATCAAAATTATCAATGTCGTCATGATTTTTTAAAATTACAATTATTCTAGCCGCATTAATACCACTATCGAGCATTAATTGTTTAGTTAAAAATTTGCTATGACAAATTGAACGAGCTTTTTTGGAATTTTTACTGGTATAAAGGCGATTTCTCGCATTCATGCCTAGAATATCTTTAGTATTGAACATGAATTTTAATCCTTTTTGATTAAATCTTTAAAGCGAATTAATTCCATTAGTCTTAAGCCATTATAGCGACCAATGAGCCAATTTAAGCCAAAGGTCATTAGTAAAGACATTTCAGGATTTAAAATAACAAATTTTTGTAAAGCCTCATTACCGATAATTAAAGCCGCAATAATGCCTAAAAACAAAGTTTCAATGGTTAATTTTGCGGCTTCTTTGGTGGTGGAAAATAATTGAGTGCTGGTAAAATTTTCTGATAAAGAAATTAAAATGAGGAGAGGAAAAATAGTGAGAGAGAAAAAATTAGTCATTTTGAAATAAGCCATGGCAATTAAAAAAGCAATCATGCTGGTACAAACTCCCCAAAGCACTAGTGATGATTTAGGTAAATGAGCTAAATTAATTTTTTTCATTAATTTTTGTAAAATAATTGAGGCAATGACAATGACTAAAAATACGCTAATGCCTAATTTAATGCCAGTCGAAACTAGAGCGACTGATAAGACTGCGGGCGTATAAATACCAAAACCTCTTAAACCTAAAACATGTCTGGAAAAAGCGATTAAAGAGGCTACTAATGGGAATAAAATTAATAAGACGATTAAATTGGTGGGTAGACCTCGATTAACTGCTTGACGAATTGAGACTTGTAAAAAATTAAACAAATTAGGGGTACCAATATTTTTTTCTAAAAGGACCGTGGTTAAGGCGTCGGTTTTGCTACCGGTGACTTCAGTTAAATCTTGAGATCGTTTCTCTTGGATGCTTTGTTTCACTATTGGATCAACAAAAGTAGCGCTACTAGTGGCTAATAATTCGGCTCCGGTGCTGGCTTGTTCGCTGGTTGATAATTCTTGTGCTTGAGTTGGCAAAGCTATTTCATTGACCACTTGATTGGCTTGAATAATACTTAAGTTAATAAAAAACAAGCCCAAAAAGAACATAATTTTTTTCATATCATAATGTTTCTTTTTTAATTAATAATATCCTATAATTATATCATAAAACCGCTAAAATGTCAAGATGGCTTATCGTATTTGACTTGTAGATTAAAGCTTTACAAAAAAGCCTTTTCGCTATAAAATCGATTATAACATGAAAAAAGATGCTTTTACTTTAATTGAAATTTTAGTCGTGATTGCCATTATCATGCTGACGATGTCATTTGGTATGGTTAGTTTTTTTAAGTTTCAAGATCATCAAAAAGTTGAAAACACGGCTAAAGAAGTAATTACCTATTTAAGGAGAATTCAAGGATATGCTAAGAATGGTAATCGAGGGCAGGGACAATGTAATGTGGAGGCTTCTGTTATTGCCGCTGGTACAAAACCATTAAAAAATTGGACTACTACTTTTACAGAAAATGAATTAAGAAGTCGACCTTATTGTGATGTTTATGGTAATTATGACTATTTTAGATTGCCAACCAATTTAAAATTTGTGCCTAATGCTGGCAATGTAGTTTTTTATTCTCTTTTTGGTAATACTGTTTCTAATATTGCTAATAATAGAATTATTATTCATGATGGCACTAATTATTATAAATTTCATATTTATCGTGGTGCTATTACTAATGGTTGTTGGTGTACGGGTAGTGGTTCTTCACCGGCAGATATTTGTAGCGTACCAGCAGGAGAATGCTAATGAAAAAAATTAATCAAACACAAGCGGCCTTGAGTATTATCGAAATATTAATTGCTGTTGGGCTCATGTCAATGATTTTGACTGCCCTAGCGGTCAATATGGCGTATACTCAACGGTCAATTAATAATGCGCAGTTGCGGGCTAAAGCGACTGATTATGTTGGTTCCTGTATGCGTAAGTTTAGAAACTTACGTGATAGTAATAGTTGGCCTAATTTTTGTAAAGCGATTGATGGAGCAGTGGTCACTCTTAATACTACTGCCTGTGGTCTTGCCACCATTAATGAAAATGGTCAAAGTATTGGTGTTCGAAGTTTGGTTGTAGAAAAATGTGGCGGCACTACTGTTGAAAAAGCTAAAGTGACTGTTAATTTTGTTTATCAAGATTTATCTGGTGTTTCTCGGACAGTTTCCCAATCACAAGAATTTCAAAGAGCGCCTCACGAAGCTCCATTTAAATGAGTTTTATTCGCTTCTTGTTTAAAAACCACAAATAGTCTGTGGATGAAGTTAACCTGTGCGTTGTAGAGTGCAAAGAACTATTAATGAAATTGGGGTTAAAAATTATGCCAAGCATCAAAGAGAGCGAGATAAGAGATGACTCGTAGAGCTGTGCCGGAGTAAGAAGCTCTGGATATAGCACAAAGAGTAGTTGTTAGTCGGAGTATGGTGTGCGGGAAGCATCACTCAATAGAAACATTTTTATGTCAGCTAGT
>CAZMIQ010000039.1:0-8672 GCA_964566525.1 uncultured Pseudomonadales bacterium
AAAGCAATTAGGTTTGCAATCCTACTTCACCTTCGGCGAAGCTCGCGCTTTTGCGCGGCTCTATAGCCGCGCCACCCTGCTACTACCTTCCCAAATCACTCTTGACACAACTCCAATTTCATGCTAATATACAAGTATAATCGCAAAGAAAAAAGAAAAAATTGCTTTATGATGATTAGTTGTAAATTCAAAAAAATATTCATGGTTTATTTATTACTCACGGGTTTTCTCTTTCTTTCCCCTTCTTTCACTGATGCTCGTCGCTTCTCTCCCTTTTCCATGCCTGTCGGGGCAAAAACCACTATTAAAGGTCGAGAAGTAATTAAAGTCACCACCACGGGTAAATTTGTCGATCTAGCTTGGTGGCAAGCCAAAAGTAACACTACCATGCAAGGTTGGGATGATTGTGCTTCTCTTGCTACCCCAATTGGCAGTTATTTCACCCAGGGACCCACCCTAATTGATATCAGAGATGGAAAACAATATGAAATCAGAAAATTCTCTGATGGTAAATGCTGGATGGTGGATAATTTAATGTATGGTGGTGGCACCGATGCTTGTGCGGGTAAATCCACTTTTGCTGGCAATGGCTCTGTCACTCCCTCCAATCAATTTGGAGCTGGCACCTATGGAGATTGTCGAGACCCGAGTGTTGGTACGGGTAGTGATTATTGTAGTACTTTAGGAATGCCAGAAAAATGTGGCTATTTATATAGCTGGCAAGCCGCCATGCAACACGCCAGTGCTTATTACAATACTACATACACTGGCCCCACCACCAATGTTCAAGGTCTTTGTCCAGAGGGTTGGCGTCTACCTACTAGTAATACTGGTGGCGACTTTGCCACTCTTCACACCGCCGCTGGAGCTCCCGCTAGTGGCTTTTGGCAAACACCTGGAAATTGGCAAGGTTATTTTTCAGGGTTTTGTAACGCCAGTGGCACTTTAAACCTAGCCACATATGGATATTGGTGGAGCAGTACTCCGCATTCAAACCCCTACTCTTACAATTTATATTTTTTATCTAGCGGAGTAGGACCCAATAGTGTTAATGACAAACATTACGGCTTTTCCATCCGTTGTCTCAAAAACTAACTTTGCCAATCTTCTTTCCTCACTCTTGCCTTTTTAGGGTATAATAAATCATTATGAAAAAAATTGTCAAGCAAGATTTAATTATTAAAGATTTTTCTGCCACCCCAGATTTTCCTAAAATCGAAGAAACCATTGCCCAATATTGGGAAGATCAAACCGTTTTTACTCAATCACTTGCCCAAACTCAAGGTCAAGATACCTTTGTTTTTTATGACGGTCCTCCTTTTGCCACCGGTTTGCCTCATTATGGTCATTTGGTCGCTTCTACCACCAAGGACGTTTTTCCTCGTTTTCAAACTATGTTAGGTAAATATGTTCCTAGAATTTGGGGTTGGGATTGTCACGGCTTACCGATTGAAAATATCGTCGAAAAAGAATTATCGCTCTCTGATCACCAAGCAATTGAAAATTATGGGGTTGATAATTTTTGCGAAAGCTGTCGCGGCAAAGTCCAGCTTTATGCTAGCGAATGGCGAAAAACCATCAAGAGGCTTGGCCGCTTTGTCGATATGGATCATGCTTACAAAACTATGGACCCAGAATTTATGGAAAAAGTCTGGGGTGTTTTCCAACAACTTTGGGATAAAAAATTAATTTATCAAGATTATAAATCGATGCACTTATGCCCTCGTTGTAGCACTCCACTTTCTAATTTCGAAGTCACCCAAGGATATAAAGACGTCACTGACATTTCTGTTTACGTTAAATTCAAGCTCAAAGATTCCAGTAAGTTAAATCAAACAAAAGATGTCTATTTAATCGCCTGGACTACTACCCCTTGGACTTTACCAGGAAACTTTTTATTAGCCATTAATCCCGACATTAATTATTCTCTCTTTACTCTTCCTGACCAAGACGAGGCTGTTTTTATTGCCGCTAGTGAAGCTCTTAATAATGTCATGCCTGATTCCAATTATCGAGTGCTGACTCAAATCAAAGGTCAAGCACTAGTGGGTCTAGCTTACGAGCCTCTCATGCCATATTTTAAAAACACTCCTAACGCTTTCAAGGTCGCCGCCGCCGATTTTGTCGAAACACAAGAAGGCAGTGGTCTTGTTCACATCGCTCCCGCTTATGGCGAAAACGATTTTATTCTGGGTAAAAAAGAAGGTTTAGAAATCATTCATCATGTCGATATGGCAGGCAAGTTTGTCGATCAAGTGACTGATTTTGCTCATTTACCAGTTAAGCCAGTAGATAATCCCCAAAGTACCGATATCGAAATTATCAAGTATTTAGCCAAAAATAATTTATTATTTCGCAAGCAAAAAATCAAACATCCTTATCCTCACTGCTGGCGTTGTGATAGTCCTTTACTAAATTACTCCACTTCCAGTTTTTTTGTCAAAGTTACTGCTCTTAAAGACGAATTAATCAAACAGAATCAGCAAATCAATTGGTCGCCAGCTCATTTTAAAGACGGTCGCTTTGGTAAGTGGCTTGAAGGAGTTAGAGATTGGGCTATTTCTCGCAATCGTTTTTGGGGGACGCCTTTACCATTATGGCGCAGTGAAGACGGCGATTTTATTTGTGTTGGCAGTCAAGCTGAGCTGGAAGTGCTCAGTGGCCAAAAAGTCACCGATTTGCACAAACATGTCGTCGATAAAATTGTCATCGAAAAAAACGGCAAAAAATATCATCGCGTCACTGAAGTTTTAGATTGTTGGTTTGAATCTGGCAGCATGCCTTATGCTCAGGAAAACTTCCCGGCTGATTTCATCAGTGAAGGTCAAGATCAAACTCGCGGTTGGTTTTACACTCTCCATGTTTTAGCCGTGGCCCTCAAAAACCAACCTTCATTTAAAAACGTCTTAGTTAATGGTGTTGTTCTGGCCAGCGACGGCAAAAAAATGAGCAAAAAGCTCAAAAACTACCCCGATCCTCAATTAATTTTCGACCAATACGGCGCTGATGCTTTGAGATTGTATTTAATGACTTCGCCCATTATGAAAGCCGAAAATCTTAATTTCGAAGAAAAAGATGTTGCCCGTCTTCGCCGCCAAGTCAATGTAATTCTCTGGAATGTTTTCTCTTTTTGGCAATCTCTTTCAATTTCTAATCAGCCTAATAACTCCAAAAAAACTGATTTACATATTTTAGACCAATATTTAAATTTACAAACAGATAATTTAATTAAAAACATGACTGCTTACCTCGCTCACTACGACGTCATTAGAGCCGGAAAACTAATTATTAATTTCGTTGACGAACTATCTACTTTTTATTTACGTCAATCACGCGAAAGGTTAAAACACGACTTATTAGGTCAAGCAGTGTTTACTAAAGCTTTGTCTACTTTGTCTCTGGTTATGGCTCCAATTGTACCATTTATAAGTGAATTGCTTTATCAAAACTTAGGTGGCAAAAAAATCTCAGTTCATTTAGAATCATGGCCCAAGGTTGAACATAAGCAAGTAGAAATATCAAAAGATTTGCTTGCCAAAATCAAACTAACCAAATTAATAATTCAGTCGGGACAAGCCCAAAGGAAACTCTTAGGCATCAAAGTGAGACAGCCATTAAGCCGCTTAATTATTGACACCATTCCGGAAAATCAAATCCTGTTAAAGTCTGATGAACAAATACTCGAATTAATCCAAAGTGAACTCAATGTTAAAGTAATCGAATGGCAAACTAATGCTAAAACTGATGATCTTGCTGTAAATTACGACACCGTTCTCACTCCCGCTTTGATCGCTGAAGGTGAAGCTCGAGAAATTATCAGAGCTATCGCCAGTGCCAGAAAAAAAGCAGGACTTAAGCCTTCGGACAAATGGGAATATGTAGTTGAAAAAATTCCTGCTGGTTGGCAAATAGAAATTGAAAGCAAAACCAATACCAAGCTTAAGTTATTAGAAAGTGCCTAATAACTTAATTATATCTATTAAAAGAGATTTATGAAAATCAAATTTTATCTTAATTTAGCGCTCATTATTATAATTTGCTTTCTAATCATTGATAAACCTAAATATCAAGCTAGCGGCGAAGTCATTTTTCAAGCTCAGCAAACTCAAATAAAAACCTACGGCAATTTTATTAATCTTAATGAAAAAAGCTATGTTAATAATGCCTTATTTGCCACTAACTCAGCCAAACTCTTTGATCAAATTGGAGCTCGCTCTGCTTTAGCCTTAGACGTTAATAGCAAGCAAGTGCTTTTCAGTAAAAATTCTCAAGAGTTGCTGTATCCGGCCTCGACTACCAAAATAATCACCGCCTTAGTTGCTAGAGATCTCTATCAATTAACTGATGAATTTACTATTACCGCTAAAGACTTAGTTTATGGTAATAATATTGGTTGGCAAGCTGGTGAAAAAGTCAACTTTAGTGCTTTACTGCGAGCATTATTAATTGCATCTTCCAATGAGTCGGGTTTAATTTTAGCCAATAATGCCCCAGGAGGCTACAACTCATTTATTCAATTGATGAATGATAAAGCTAAAAATTTAGGATTAAAAAACAGTCATTTTAGCAACCCACAGGGATTTGACGATCAAAGACAAAAAACCACCGTTCATGACTTAGCCCTTGTTAGCCTTGAATTGTTAAGGGATAAAGAATTAGCTCAAATAGTTGCTACTCATCAAACTCAAATTGCAAATTTAAATGGAAAGCTGTATAATATTAAAAATACTAATCGCCTTTTTGATTTAGATTTACCCTTTATTATTAAAGGAGTAAAGACAGGCACTACCAGTCTAGCCAACGAAGCTCTAGTCACCTTAATTGAAAAAGACGGTCGTCAAATTTTGCTAGTTGTACTTTCAGCAAAAAACAGGTATAATGACACCATCAGTTTAATTAATTTTATATTCGAAAATTATATATGGCAAAAACCAATAAGCTTACTCTCACCGAATTTATGAGTCAAACCAGAGCCTTTCTGGCTGCGGCTGGCATTTTTCTAGTCGGCGTCACTATTTGGCAGATTGCCGCAGGTTTCTACGCCTTGCTTTTTCCAGAAAAAATCGTGAGAATGCCACCCACTCCAGATTATAAATTTAAAGCCTTACCAAGAATAAATTTCCCTTATCAAGAACCTAGTCTTAAGCCCACTTCATATACTCTTATGGCCGATGGTGTATCTGTCGACCAGCCAAACTCTTGGCCGGCTTTTGGAGACATGGATGTCATTACTTTATATAAACTTAAGCCAATGAGTTTTAGTCTGATGGGAGATCAAAAAGCCCGCGACATTGCTAAAAGACTAAATTTTCCTGGACAGCCAAATATTATTGACGACCGTAAATTTCTCTATACTTATTTAGGCAATCCTTTAGAAGAAAGTCTAACCATTGATACTAAAACTATGTTTTTAACATTAGACACTAATTATCTTTCTACCACTAATGTTTATGGTACTACAACCCTTACTGGAGAAAAACAAGTTCCAGATAGGGTGGAAGGCATTAAGGCAGTTCGGCACTATTTAAACGAGGCTGGTATTTTGCCTCCAGATTTAAGTGATCAAGCCGCCGTCGTTGAATACCAAAAAGGGGTCGGCAATCGCTTAGAGCCAGTCCAAAATGTCATTGAAGCTGATTATATTGCTGTCAGCCTTCCCAGAGTCCCATTACCAGGTTTTAAAAATGACCAACCCAGCCAATATAAATTTTATGGCCCAGACAATATTAGTAGTGTTTATGGCGTAGTTGGCAAAACTAGAGAAGGAGAAAATTTTGTTGTTCACTTAAGAAGTTATTATTATAGCTTAGATATGATTGATACTGCCACCTATCCCTTGCGCGGCTCCCTTTCTGCTTGGCAAAGCTTGCAGGCCGGTGAAGGCTATGTCGTTAATCCTAGACGCTTAAGAAATGTTACTATTAGAAATATCGAATTAGGTTTTTATGAATCTAATCAGGAGCAAGAATTTTTATTACCAATTTATGTTTTTCACGGTGACAACGGATTCATGGCTTATGTTCAAGCTTTGCATCCAAATGTTCTCAGAAACGAATAATGCAAACTTATGAATAATAATCAATACCATAGTTTACTTTCTTATCAATTTGTAATATAATTAAGCCACTATGTCATCAGTTAATGATTTTGTTATCCAAGAAATAAATGGTCTCAAGCAAAAAATAGAATCAGTTTCTTTGCCTACTAAGGTCAAAGAAAAAGCTTTACGCGACATTCTCAGCCTTGAGCGCTCAATTGATTTTGGTAATTATGACGAAAAGTATGAAATGGTCACTCGTTACATTGATTGGCTTACTAAAGTTCCATGGACCAAAATGACCAAAGATAGATTAGACATTAAGGAAACCCATCGCATTTTTGACGCCCATCATTACGGCATGCAAGAAGTTAAAGATCGTTTTTTAGAGTATATTTCTATTCTTAATTTGCAGCAAACTCAATCACCAGAAAAAGATTTCCGTGCACCAGTGCTTTTGCTTGTTGGTTTAGTCGGCACGGGTAAAACTACTTTCGCCTACTCTTTAAGTGAAGCCCTAAATCGTTATTTAGTCCGCATTCCTTTTGGCGGTATGAGTAGTGCCAGAGAGTTGCGCGGTTGGTCTAGACTTAATTTAGAAGCCGAGCCTGGCAAAGTTATTAAGGGCATCTGTGATGTTGGTGTTCGCAATCCAGTCATTCTTCTTGACGAAGTTGACCGCTGCACCGAAGAATCACGCATGGATATTATGGGCGTTTTAGTTGAGCTGCTAGATCCTGCTCAAAATCATGCCTTTACTGATAATTATATTGATTATCCGATCGATCTTTCTCAAGCCATCTTTTTAGTTACCGCCAATAATACCACTAATATTGCGACTGCTGTGCTTGACCGGATGGAAAAAATTTCCATGCCTTCTTACACCGATCAGGAGAAAAGAATGATCGCCCAAAAATATACTTTGCCCAGACTTTTTGCTGAAGCAGGTTTAAAGCCAGATCAAATTATTATTTCTGACGAATTATGGCCAAAAATCATCAGACCATTAGGTTATGACATGGGCATTCGGACTCTTGAGCGCACCTTAGCCAATATGGTGCGTAAAGCTGTGAGAATCATGGTGGAGAAAGGATATACTCAGATTCATGTAACGCCAGATAATGTAAAAATTTTCATGCCTCCGTACTAAACAAATTTTTTACTCACGTATTTCCCATTGACGTTTTATCATTTTAATGATAAAATCAAAGCAATGAAAAAATCCACTCAGCAGTTAATAATTATCTTTTTTACCACCATTTTTTTATTAATCGCTGTATATTTCATCTGGTCTCAAACTATTGGCAAAAAAAAACTTGTTATTCCGCCAAAAATGTCTCAGACAGAAATTGAAAACGACCCCTATCTTTCTATGGCTAAAAGAATCTTAGATCAAATTGATAGTCAAACTGACAGTCGTGGTTTTTATGGTTATATTCAAGATTGTGAAAAAAATGAGCAATTAGCACATTATGACTGTTCAATAAGGTTGCTGGATTACCAAGGAAAATATCATGACGGCACCATAATTGAAAATCCTACTCTTTATGCTAGTCATCGTCAAACTTTGGCAGTTATTTGGGCTCGTTATCGCTACTATGCTAAAACAGGCGACCAAAAACAGTTACAAAAAATGAAAAAGGACGTTGATAACATGATTGATAAAGTAATAGATGATCCTGATTGGATTTTACAAACAAAGCGTTTTAATTGTGTTCTAATGGAAGAGATTTATAATTCTCCACTCATTGAATTAAAATATAAAGAAAGAGTTAAATATATTTGCAATCAAGCCTATTTCGAAGCTCATCCTCAAAGCACAATTTTTAAAAGTCAAAACAAGCATGTACCCGTAAAGATATGGAATAATTATCCATTAACTGATGCAGAAAAACCGTTTGAAACCATGGTGGAATTAGATCTGCAAAGACCAAAAGTGGATTACGAATATATATATTATAATAAAGACGAATTAATAAAGCATATATATGAAGATTTCCTTGCCTTTTATAAAAATGGGCTAGTAGATGAAAATGAAAAAATACTCACCACAGATGAGAAAAAGAGATTTATTGTTCGTGAGTTATCTGCCGCCATTGATAGATTTAGTTCTTATAAAATTAACCAAAATGCTAGCGTTAGCAAAGCGGAGACTGATTTAATTGATTATCTTCTTTTAACTCAGGAAACACTTAATTGGTATATTAGCTCCCCTAACAGCTATGGAAAAACAACTAGCTGTTTAATTAACCAAAATATGAATATCTTTTTTAATCATTTTCAACTAAAATCAAGCTTAAGTAATGATCAAAACAATTTTTTAAATAATTTCGGTTTAAAATCAGACGATGATTTACTTCCTTATTGTTTAATTTTTACTTCAAATAATATAATTGATAAAAAATTATTAATTGATCAAATTAATAATTTAAATTCATTTGCAGGAGCAAATGACTGGCATAATGGATATTTAATTAATGCTAGTTATGAAGAAAAAAATTTTAAATCGACCAACTATAAGGAATATGAATTTAATATAGAGGAAAATGCACTTTTTGCAGGAGTTTTGTCACAATGAAAAAAATAATTACGATAACCCTTCTTTTATTATTCTTAAGCTTATCAAATGTTTTTT
>CAZMIQ010000040.1:0-8634 GCA_964566525.1 uncultured Pseudomonadales bacterium
AAACAAAAATATCAGTTTCCCTCAAGTCAGCATAATCATCTGTCGCCGTAATCACCGTTTTATTAGACAAAGCCATTGCATGTTCTAAATCCAATTTTTCACCCAACAATTTACTTCTATCTCGCCCAAATAAAACAATCTCATGACAAACTCCAGACAATAATAAAGCATAGGCCGCCGTCATTCCTACTTTACCACAACCAATAATTGCCACCTTATTATAATCGAATTTTTGTGTTTTCATTCTCCCTTTCTTTATAATTGATCTAAAAACCTAACCGCATCTATACCAGCCATTGCTCCCTGACCCACTGCTACCGCAATTTGTTTATAACGCTCATCCGCGACATCACCTGCCACAAACACACCTGCGACATTAGTGGCTGTTTGAGCTCGATTCTCATTGATTTTAATCATTCTTTTTATATAACCTTTTTCATTCAATTCTAATTGCCCTCGCAAAAATTCAGTCTCAGGTTTGGTTCCTAAAGCTAAAAACAAACCATCGGTAGCAATTATTTTTTCCTCACCATTTATTACATTTTTAATTCTAATATTCTGCAAATACTTCTCTCCCAATAATCCAATCACTTCACTTTCCATCATGATTTCTAAGTTGTCTAGCTCTGCCAATCTCGACACTAAAACTTTATCTGCTCGCCAATTAGCTCGCCGATGAATTAAAATCACTTTTTTCGCATACTGAGACAATAAATGAGCTTCCTGTATTGCCGAATTCCCTCCACCCACTACTGCCACTATTTTATTTTTATAAAAAGGTCCATCACAAGTTGCACATAAAGCTAAGCCTCGACCTAAATAAGATTTTTCTTCTTCCAAACCTAGCATAATCGGCTGACAGCCAGTCGCAATTATTAAAACCTGAGTTAAATAATCTGGCTCTCCTTCCACCGAATTTCTTGTCCATAATTTAAATGGCCTTTGACTCAAATCAACTTTTTTGACTCCTTCCATTATAATCTGAGCCCCCAACTTTTCTGCCTGAGCAATCATATTCTGCGACAATTGCACACCAGCAATACCCTCCACAAATCCAGGATAATTTTCTACCTTATCTGTCCAAGTCGGTTTACCGCCATATACTTCACCAGCTAATACCAATGGCTGATAATTATAACAACTCAAATATATCGCTGCGGTCAAACCAGCCACCCCCGAACCCAACACTATCACTTGACTCTCAGTCATTTTATTTTTCCTCTATATGCTTTAAAATTAACTTTTCATAACCATTTTTACCCAAAAAACCACTCACTCTATCTATCTCAACTTCATTTCTAAACAAGACTAAAGTTGGCATACTTCTTACCCCGTACTTTTCTACACTTATTGGTGCCTCATCTACATCTACCTTTGCAATTAAGACGCCTTTACTTTTATATGTTCTCGCCAATTCTTCCAAAATCGGACCCGCCATTTGACAAGGACCACACCATACGGCAAAAAAATCAACCACTATTAATTTATCTTTATTTTCACTTAACAACTTCCCTAAATTCTCATCACTTACATGCTGTGCTGCATCAGACATTTCCGCCTTTCTATTTTTCTTGATAGCTTGCCCACATTTTCTGCAAGCCATCTTTAAAATCTACTTTTGACTCCCAATCTAAAAGTTTACGAGCCAAACTAATATCAGGTCTTCGCCGCGTCGGATCATCCTTTGGCAAGGGTCTAAACTCAATCATTGCTTTATCTCTGCCCAACATTTCATTAAAAAGCTCTGCCGTTTGTAAAATTGTCCATTCTTGTTCATTGCCCAAATTAACTGTTTTACCTTTCAAATTCTCACCTTGAGCCAAAAGCAAAATACCTTTAACCAGATCGTCAATGTAACAATAAGATCTTGTTTGCTTGCCATCTCCATAAACAGTCAACTTATCATTTCTCAAACCTTGCTGAATAAACTCAGGTAATACCCGACCATCTTTCAAATCCATTCTCGGACCATAAGTATTGAAAATTCGCACTATTCTAATATCTAAATCAAAATCTCGTTCAAACACGCCCGCAATCGTTTCTCCCAAACGCTTCGACTCATCATAACAACTTCTCACTCCATTTGGATTCACATTGCCCCAATAACTTTCCACTTGAGGATGGACTTGTGGATCGCCATAAACTTCGCTCGTGCTGGCAAAAAGTAATTTCGTCTGTGGACTATCTGTTTTTACCCAAGTTAATAAATTGTGCCAAGCTAAAGTATTCACCAAATAAGTCTCAATCGGATATTTCTGATAGAGTGGAGGAGAGGCAGGTGAAGCAAAATACAAAATCAAATCAAGCTGCTGTTGACTATTTATTTCTTGCCATACTTCAGCCATTTTTACTTGATCATTCAAGTCCACCTCTTTCAATTCGAAATTTTCATTTTTAATAATTTTATTTAAATTATCTTTCTTACCCGTAATGAAATTATCCAAACCAATCACTTTGTGCCCCTCATTAATTAAATGCTCACACAAATGAGAACCGATAAAACCTGCCGCTCCCGTCACCATTATTACCTGTTTTTTATTCATAAAACATTACTTCCTGCATGCTCTAAAAGCAAAATCTTTATTAATATTCTACCACTATTTCCCATTACTTATGGACTAATAAATTATAAATTAGCCCGCTTTGCAATTTCGACTTCAATTTCCGCCTTATCTTTACCATATTTTAATCTTGAAAGTTGTTTGACTGCTTCTGCCAATTTCGGATTCATTCTCGCCATCACCTCAGCCATATCTTTTTCCAAAGACATCGAAAAGGCCGGCACAGGCTCATTTTTCACAATTGTTTTAATATAAACATGATACTTTTCGATATTACTTAAGTCATTTTCAGTAAAAATTGGCGCAAATTCATTTTGTAAAAACTGAGCGTCATTCACGCCTACTCTGAAACTCACCATCGTGCCTACATTGCCAAAAACAGCATTACGCACTTGCTCGTCAATTTGGGAAATAAACTGATTAGCCACAATTAAATTCAATCTATATTTCCGTGCTTCAGACAAAATAGTCGCAAAATCTTCCGTCGCATAATTTTGAAATTCATCCACATAGAGAAAAAAGTCTTCTCTTTGATCCATTGGCACATCTTGGCGACTCATCGCCGCTGTTAATACTTTTGGCACTAAAATCAAACCCAAAAACTTTGCATCCTCCTCACCCAAAATTCCCTTAGATAAATTACACAAAATTATTTTTTTCTCATCCATCGCTTTTCTAAAATTAAATGATGACACCGGTTGACCAATAATATTTCTCATCGTCTTATTGGTGACAAATCGCCCAAACTTCGACACGATGTAATCTAAAACCTCCGATTTGTGAAAGTCACTTGTTTGAGCCATCTGATCAGTCCAATAGCGCCTGACCATCGGATCTGTTACTTCTGGCAATAATTCTTCCACAAACTTACCATCAGTTAAAGCTCGCACCAATTCAATAAAAGTCGTCCCTTTTTTATACATAATGGTCAACATCGCATTTCTAATCGCATGTTCAAATCTTGGTCCAATAATTCCCGTTCGATGTGGATCATATAATTTATACATCAAACCAATCACACTCCCCACTACGAAATGTCTTTGTTCTTCCGTATCCGCTTCCATCATATTCATTCCCATTGGTCTAGCCAAATCAGACGGATTAAAATAAATCACATTTTCCGCCTTTTCTGGTGGCAATAATTGTAAAATATCTTCTACAAACTCTCCATGAGGATCAATCGCACATACACCATGACCCATCGCAATATCTTGCAAAATCATTTCTTTCAAAAATTCAGATTTACCAGTCCCAGTTTTACCGACAATATACATATGCCTACGTCGATCTTCCAGATTCATATAAATGTCCCGACTTTCCCCCCGATACACTGATTTACCCAAAAACAAACCCTGATTTGGTATTTCTCTAGGAGCCGGCGCATTTTTAGCATATAAAAATCTAATGTGATGAGTGGCCACACTTTTATTCGGAAAATGAAAAATGCTTGCCAACTCTTCTATATTTAAAGTTGTCATCCCCGCATACCCAAAAAATGGCGTATAACGATAAATAAAATTAACCATGAAATTCTTTTTTGACACTACGCTACCTTTAGTAAAAGCCGTATGAATGCTTTCATATTGAGCAAAACTAGCCACAATATTACGCAAATGTGAATCAGCCACTCTTTTATCTGGGCTATTAACGCAAATTCTAATCGCCACCTTAAATAAAGGCTTTTCCACTTTTGTCTCCATCGCTTGCAATTCTTTGGCATCAGCCTCGAAGCTAGTTTTTTCATCACTGGTTTTATCTTTCAGACTCTTAATCGTTCTCAATGACTTCTGTCTAAAACTATCACCCTCAGGTTGAATTAAAAATTGCAATATTGCTCCATCGTCTTGACCCATTTTCGACAAAGAAGAAGTTAATGCTAATAAACCATCATTCGCTAAGTCCTTATAAGTTTTAATACTATAACGCTCATTGGTCAACTTTAATTGAGTGAAAGACGTCTTGCCATTCTCCGTCCAAATATTTGGTTCTTCCACCACTTTAATATCAGCTTCGGTATAAGCGGCATGAATATTTTTTTCTACTAAATCTCTTAATTCCTTTGGTACGCTCACATAAAAAGCAATGTCTTCTTTCTTGGCCACTATCTCAAAAGCAAAAGCTTCATCTTTTTTCCACCATGACTCCCAACCTTCTAATTTTAAAGCGTGAATGGCCGATAACATTTGCTCTGCCGCTTCAATTTTTACCTCATTGTCTTTTGGCAATCTTACCAATAAAGTCACGAAGTTTAAAGCTTGTTGCTCTCTTTGTCGATTTTTCCACCAATTATATAAGACATAAAAACCCACTCCTATAATTAGTAATAAAGTAATTATCAATATAATTGACCAAAAAAATCCCATCAACTCACTCATTATCAATTGTGTTTGCTGATTTTCCATATCGCTATTATATAACAAAAATTGTAAATATGCTAGATTAAGCATTTTTTACTTTATTACTCGCCAATAATAAATTATTTTTATCAATGCTATAAAAAACACTTCAATAATCGATCATAATTGATTATTTTTTCTTTTTAACAAAAAATGCCATTAATATACTCAAAACAGCAATTACTGGCATAATTAAAAAAAATTTGTCTGTCTTCAATTGCTTAGAATTGCTATCTTCATCTATCTCTCTTCCAACATACTCCAAGCCCAAATCTTCGCAGCATTTCTGCCATTGAAAATCAGGATCCCAAGAAGCACGATCCTCCACATAATCAGATAAAACGCAATCTCCAAAAACAGTGCTCACCACACTAGTCGTTATTTTTTCCTCATCCTCTTCATTCTCATATAATTGCCAATCTTCATCAGTAATTTTACATTGCCCCTCAGTGGGGTAAGCTCCAGTATTGCCCCTGCTTATCCTAAAATCAAAATTAGCAGCACATTGTTTCTTGCTTAAATTTATTAACAAAGCATCATAATCATATACAGAATTAGAAAAACACTTCCAGCCGCTAGTATTAAATTTAACTACATCATCAGTAGTATACGGAATTTGATGATAATCCACATATTCTAAGCCAAATTGAGCGCAACACTCTGAAAAATAAGACTCATAATCTCCATTTATAAAATATTCTTTTTCCAAAATACATTTTCCAAAAGGATTTTTATAACTTATATAACTTTTCACTTCAATTATTTTCCACCCAAAAGGGACTGATTTAATACCAGAAAATTCATCACCAGAGAAATGCAAACCGCATGATTTCTTTTCTTCATTAATTACTTTATATGTAGGACCAGGAGCAGACAGCACTACCTTTATAGGGAAAGTCATAAAAAACAAAAAAAAGATTAAGATTAAATTAATAGTAAATATTTTATTAACTTGGTAGTTATTCAACATAAGGTAATCTCTTCTTTTTTTTAACTTGTATTTAAGTTCAATATGTTTAATCTTAACATAAAATTAAGGTGACGTCAATGGGGGTTTAAAGATAAGTTTATGATTAAAAAGATTGGAAATCAGCTCGCATACAAGCTTCACCAACATTAATAGCAAAAAAAATAACTACCCTTCAAATCAACTATTTCCATGTTAAAATACATGAATATGCATTCATATCCTTGTTGCACCAAAGATGATCAAAAGATTAATCAATTGGTCAATTTACTAAAAATTTTAGCAGACAAATCCCGACTAAGAATTCTCTGTTTATTACAAAATGGCTCTCACTGTGTTTGTGAGCTTGAAGCAAACTTGCAATTATCGCAAAGTCTAATTTCACACCATCTAGCCGATTTAAAAAAAATTAATTTAATCAAACATGAGAAAAAAGGTCAGTTTGCCCATTATCAGTTAACAAAAAAAGGTGAAAAAATTACTAACCACATTTATAAATTATCTCAGGAAGACCAAAATGAAAATTGAAATTATCGGCACTGGCTGCCCCACTTGTAAAAAAATGTATGAAAGTGTTAAAGACATTTTGGCTGCAAAAAAATTATCAGCTGAAGTTGATTATATTCAAGGTGGCGAAGCCATCGAAAGAATTATGACCTTAGGAGTCATGGGTAGTCCAGTTTTACTCATAGATAACAAAATAGTTCTAGTTGGGAGCGCTGACAAAAATAAATTACAAGCCATCATTCTTGCTCCAGACGAAAAAGCCAAATGTAAGGCTATTTGCGACTGTAAAGGAGAATAATGAGGATATTTTTTCCTTTAGAAATACTCGCCGATTTTATCACTTATAACTTATTTCCTGGGGAAGCGGGTATTTATTGGACTGATGCTTTAAATTTTTTCATTTTAGCCACTTTAAAAATCAGTATTTTAATGTTCATTATTAGCTGGTTAATGGCCATGCTTAATTATTATTTACCCATGGAAAAAATTAAACATATTTTAACTAAAAGAAGATGGTATGGGTTAGATCATTTGGTCGCTGCTTTCTTGGGAGTCATCACTCCATTTTGTTCTTGCTCATCAATTCCCTTATTTGTCGGCTTCGTTGGCGCAGGCATCCCTTTGGGAGTCACTCTTTCTTTTTTAATCAGCTCACCGCTAGTGAATGAAGCTTCACTTATCATCTTTCCCGCTTTATTTGGCTGGGAATTAACCATTGCTTATAATGTCATTGGAGTAATAATCGCTATCATGGCTGGCACTATTATTGGTAAACTTGGCATGGAAAAATATATTGCTATCAAAATTAAGCCGAACAAAACAGAGCCAAATATAATTGAAGAAGCGACTAAAAAACTTACCAAAAAACAACTATGTCAACAATGGGGGCAAAGTGCTTGGAATCTAACTACAAGCACCATGCCATATATAATTATCGGCGTTGGCATCGGTGCTTTAATTAAAGGTTTTGTGCCTGCATTTATAGTAGAAAAAGTATTAGCGGGCAATAATTGGTGGAGTGTGCCTCTAGCTACTATTTTGGGCGTCCCTCTTTATGCTAATGGCGTAGGAGTCATTCCTATTGTGGAAGCTTTAATTGCTAAAGGCGCCAATGTTGGCACTACTTTTGCTTTCATGACAGCAACGGTCACTTTATCCATTCCTCAATTACTATTGCTTAAAAAAGTCATGAAGTGGCCACTATTATTAACATATTATGGGATTGTTACCATTGGCATGATTATCATGGGTTATATTTTAAACTTTATTTTTTAGAAAGAAACATGCCTGATAAAAAATTTTTAATCATTAGTCTTAGCATATTTATCCTAGCGCTAATCAGTTGGAAGGCGCTTGATGCCTACAACAATCAATCAACTTATCGACAAATAAATGAATCAGAAGAAACTTTTGCAGCAGAAAAACTCGAAGTTATAGACTTTCACACTACTGCCAGATGTGTTTCTTGTTTAATTTTAGAAGATCTAACTAAAAAAACTTTAGAAACCAATTTTGCCTCAGAAATAGCCAATGGCGTCATTTCTTTCTCCAGTATTAATGTAGACCTGCCAGAAAACCGAGCCTTAGCTCAAGAATATCAAGCCACGGGATCATCACTCTTTATTAAGGCAATTTTAGCTGATGGTAGTACTAGACACAAACAATATCTACAAGTCTGGCAATATCTTAACAATGAAGAAGCCTTTATTGGATATTTAAGCCAAGAAATTAATCAATTATTGGGAAAAAACTAAAATGATGGCCGACATACACGCATTAATCCATCAACTAGATATCCCTCTTTTGGTGGCTTTTTTAGCTGGCTTACTTACCGCCATTAGTCCATGTCCTTTAGCTACTAATATTGCCGCTCTTGCCTTTATTAGTAAAAAAATTGCATCTAGTCAAAAAGTACTCATTAAAGGACTTTATTATTGTTTAGGTAGAATGATTAGTTACACACTCTTGGCCACTTTAATTTATTTTGGCTGGTCCACTTTTGCAATCGCCAGCATCTTCCAAGGTTGGGGCGATAAAATTTTAGGACCTGTATTGATCATCATTAGCTTAATCATGCTCAAAGTAATAAAAATTGACTTTCTTAAAATTGGTGGTAAAAAACTAGAAACAATCAAATTAAAACTGGCTAATGAAGGTAATTTAGGCGCACTACTACTCGGATGTTTATTTGCTTTAGCTTTTT
>CAZMIQ010000041.1:0-8534 GCA_964566525.1 uncultured Pseudomonadales bacterium
GACGGAGGTAGATTGATTCTCATCATTATTGAAAAATTTATTGGTCGTAAAAAAGTTTCTAAAGTCGAGTCTGGACTCAACTATCTTGGCTTTATGTTTATTATTGCTCTCTCAATTTTAGTTACTGGTCAAGATATCTGGAGAATATTTAAAGGAGGTTAAAATGGGACAAAGAATTAACAAACATAAGAAAAAACAAAAGAACAAAAATAAAGCAATTTCTCAAGCTAATCTCAATCAGCCAATTACAAATGAATTAATTCATGAAAAAGTGATGACAATTAAACAAAAAAATGATACAATCGAAGAAGTTGATTATTTTGGTTTTTCGCCAAAATTATTTATGGAAGATCTTAAAAAAACTACCGTTGCTACGATTGTCATTCTTGCAATTTTAGCTACAGTCAAGTTTTTGATTTAAAGGAAACGAAAGGTAAATAAATCATGCAAAATACAAATAAATGGTTATATGCGATTCCAGCAGGCCTATTAATTATTTCATTGATCGCCTCAACTATTTTTTTTAGAAATCAAAAACCAACTATCGTCGAGCAAACAGTTGAACCAGCAATAGAAGAAGTCGATGAAACTTTAATTGTCGTCGAACCAAGCTTGCCCAAAACCGAAGCTTGCCCTTTAAACGGAGCCATGTATACTAAACCAGAACAAGAATCTTGGTCAAAAAGAAGACCGCTGGCAGTTATGGTTGAAAATTCACAAGACGCCAGACCACAGTCTGGTTTGGCAAACGCTGATATCATTTTCGAGGCTGTAGCTGAAGGTGGCATTACTCGTTTTATGGCCATGTATTATTGTGACGCCCAAAAAGAAGACGTTCTTATTGCTCCAGTACGCTCAGCCAGAACCTATTTTATCAATTTAGCCTCAGGTTTTAATTTACCTATGTATGTCCATGTGGGTGGAGCTAATCTAGAAGGTCCGACTAATGCCTTAGGTCAATTAGCTGATTATGGTTGGAATATGCAAAATGCTATTAATCAGTTTAGTGTTGGCTATCCGACTTTTATTCGTGATTATAATCGCTTGCCAGGCAAAGAAGTTGCCACTGAACACACTATGACCACTACTAGTGAAAAGTTATGGACTGTCGCCGAGAAAAGGGGCTGGACCAATATGTCGAAAGCCATGACTGTTAATAAAAAAACCATTGAACCAAGTGATTGGCAAGATGGCTATAAAGGCTGGGCTTTCGAAGACGGTGTCAGTAAGGGGCAAGAACAAAAAGTATCATATTCTTTCTGGACTGGTTTGCCAAATTTTGATGTCAGCTGGACTTATGATGCCAGCAACAATGTCTATTTACGCACCTTAGGTGGTGAAAAACATCTTGATCTCAATACAGAAGAACAGCTTGCTTTTACCAATGTAATTGTGATGTTTGCTAAAGAAACAGGACCGATTAATGAAGCCAAGCACATGATCTATGAAGTCATCGGCAAAGGCAAAGGCATTTTATTTGCCAATGGCGAGGCGCAAGATATCCAATGGACCAAAAAAACTAGAGAGAGTGAGCTTGAATTCAGTGATAAAAATGGTAAAGAATTAGTCATGCCAAGGGGTAAAATTTGGGTTTCAGTTTTACCTGATGGTAATAAGGTTACTTATTAATTATGGCTAAACTTCAAGATCTGATCACTAGTCGAGTCAGAGTAAAACTCTTAAGCTTATTTTATAGTCATCCCAGTGAATTATATTATATCCGTGAAACTACTAGAGCAGTTAATGAAGAAATCAACGCGGTTAGAAGAGAGTTAATTAAACTTACCGATGTAGGAGTCTTGTTTTGTGAAAATCGAGGCAATAGACAATATTATGGTATCAATAAGAAATATGTTTTCTTTCCAGAGTTACAACAAATGGTTTTTAAAGAACAGGGACTAGGTAAGAAAATTCGCCGCTTAAGAAGAAAACTAGGTAATATAGAATATGTAGTTTTTACTAAATATTTTTATAATCGTGAACCCAAAAGTCAAAACTTAGATATTTTAATCGTGGGAGAAGTAGTGGTACCAGAACTAGAAATATTAATTAAAGAAGAAGAAAAAAATATCGGCAGAGAAATCAACTTCACTATTTTAGATCAAAAAGAATTTAAATTTAGAAAACAAAGACGAGACCCTTTTGTCATGGAGATCATTTATGGTAAAAGAATTATGATTCTTGGTGATGAAGAAGAGTTCGTCGAGCGTGGACAATTTATTTAATGAAATGGGATGATAAACAAATTCAAACTTGGCAACAAAAAGCCTTCTCCTTATTAACTAGGTATGATTTCCTTAGTTTGGCCAAAAAAATTAAAACCTTAGAGCTTGAAACGCTCAAACCAAATTTTTGGCAAACTGATCAGGCAAAAATTATCATGCAAGACTTAGGTGAAGCTCGTGAGGATTTGGAAAATGCCCAATTACTCAAATCATTACTAGATGAATTAGAAACCATTATTTTTGTTATCAGTAATGAGGACGAAAACCCAGCTTATCAGGAACAAAAAAACCATTGTCTTGACAATTTACAAACAGTCGTCCAGCGTTTGGAGCTTAAACAATACCTGAAGGGCAAGTATGATGCCAACAGTGTTATTTTTAGTGTTCATGCTGGTCAAGGTGGGACAGAAGCCATGGATTGGGCCAGTATGCTTGCTCGAGCATATACCCGTTATTTTGAGAAAAAAGGTTATAAATATCAGCTCATTAGTGAATCAAGAGGAGAAGAGGCAGGTATTAAAGCCGTTAGCTATGAAGTTAAAGCTAAATACGCCTATGGTTTACTCAAATATGAAGCCGGCACTCATCGCTTAGTTCGTCTCTCACCTTTTAATGCTGACAATCTCAGACAAACCTCATTCGCTTTAGTAGAGGTTTTGCCTCTGATAGCCGCTGAAGATAAAAACGTTGTGCTTAATGAAGATGATTTACAATGGCATTTTACCAGAGCCGGCGGCGCCGGCGGTCAAAACGTTAATAAAGTCAATACAGCCGTTGAATTAACCTACAAACCTTTAAATTTAGTGGTGCGTTGTCGTGAAGAACGCTCACAAGAGCAAAACAAGCAAAGAGCTTTGCAAATCTTGCGGGCTAAAATCGCTTTAAGCCAAGAAGAAGCTAGGGCGAAAGAATTATCCAGTCTCAAAGGCACTAATACTCAGGCCAGCTGGGGGACACAAATTCGTAATTTTGTTCTTCATCCGTATCAATTGGTAAAAGACGTCAGAACTGGAGTTGAAACTACCGATACCACTGCTGTGCTTGAGGGTGATTTCGACGATTTTATTAATGGTGCTTTAGCCAAACTTAGTGTATAATAAAAGGCATGAAAACGCCTGTCGCTACATTTTTACCTCTTACAAGTTTAAAAAACTTCAAGGCCTGCCTTGATTTCATTACTTGGTTAAAAAAAAACCAGCAAAGCGGTTGGCTCATGCTACCGATTAATGATTCCATTGCTCAGCCATATCGTAATCAAGGTATCGGTATCGCTTCATTTTTTTATGACGATCAAGTTCCTCAAGAATATCGTCAATGGATTATTGATAAAAACGACTTCATTAATGAACACAAGGATTGGCTTTTAGATTATGCTCTATATAAAGCCTTGAGTGAGTATTTCAAAACTGAACACTGGTGGCAGTGGCCACCAGAGATAGCCGCCTATCAAACTGAGGCTTTAATCAATTGGCGTTTAAAGCTTAGGTCAAGAATAGAAGTTTTTATTGATGAGCAATATTTTTTAATGAATCAAATGAAAATTTTAAAAAGGAAAGCTGATGAACACGAAATCGTTTTGATTGGCGATTTGCCATTTTATGTAGCGCAGGCTAGTTCTTTAGTTTGGAGTCATCAAGATTTATTTGTCCTTAGTCAAGATGGTCAGCTAAAATTTCAAAGCGGCGTGCCAGCAAGTAAAGATGAGCCTTTTGGCGAGCAATTTTGGGGTCATCCTCTCTACAATTGGGAAGAGGCGGGAGTAAAAAAAGTTATTTCCATTTTTACTTTACGTTTAAAATTTTTGTCTGCTATCTATGATTTAGTTAGAATTGATCATGCTAATGGCTTTTTCCGTTATGGCATCATGTCTCCAGAAAATCCACAGTGGAATAAAAAAGTTGATGGGCCAGGAGCTCAAGCCATGGATTATTTACTCAAACAAGCTCAAAAAATCAATTTAGGTATTTTTCTAGAAGACATTGCCAGTGACAGCATGAAATTAGAACATTACATTAAAGAAAACCAGCTTGTTGGGATGAAAGTCGCTACTCTAAAATACAATTTGGATAATTACGATTCTAAGAAACTAGAAAATATTAGCGACTCGCAATTAAAACTGCAAAATATGGGTGGCAATAATGTTATTTTTTCTTCTACTCATGATACTACGCCGCTTATTACTTGGGTTAAAGCCTTGCCTGAGTCAGTTAAACAAAGAATTATCGCTCTTAATCAATTCGACAGCGGTATTACTGATCGAGGCTTTGCTCTCGCTCTCAGAGAAAAAATTCTCACCCAAAAAGCCAAACTCATTATTATTCCTTGGCAGGATTGGCAGCTTGATGATTTTCGTTTTAATGTGCCAGGAAAAGAAGAATTAACTAATTGGCATTATCAAGTAGAAATTGAAAAATATTTGTAAAATGCATTCTAGTTGGCAAAAAATTATTCATCCAGAGTTTAAGCAAAAATATTTTATCTCTCTCAGTAATTTTTTAAAGCAAGAATATAAGCAGTATCAAGTTTTTCCTCCTAAAAATCAAGTTTTTAGTGCCTTTAATTATCCCTTAAATGAGGTCAAAGTGGTCATTATCGGCCAAGATCCATACCACGGAGTTGGGCAAGCTCACGGTTTAGCTTTTTCAGTGAATGAGAGTGTTAAAATTCCACCCTCATTGCAAAATATCTTTAAAGAAATTAGTAGTGACTGCCACTCAGTCATGCCCACTCATGGCAATTTGGATCGCTGGGCAAAGCAAGGTGTCTTATTATTGAATAACACTTTGACTGTCAGAGCTAATCAAGCTGGCAGTCATCGGCAACAAGGTTGGGAAATTTTTACTAATCAGGTGATTGAATATTTGAATCTCAATCGAACACATTTAGTCTATTTGCTTTGGGGCAATGATGCCAAAAGCAAAACTAAATTAATTAATCAAGCTCAAAATTTAATCTTAACTGCGGCGCATCCTTCGCCTTTATCAGCTTATCATGGCTTTTTTGGTTGTCATCACTTCTCTCAAAGTAATCAATATTTGCAAAAATATGGTTATTCGCCAATTATTTGGTAAAATCTCATCTAATTTTAGTCGACTAAAATTATTGACTTTACTTGATTAATGTGTTACAATCACCCTCTATTGAAAGGAGCACGCTCAATTATGGCGCAATCAGAAACTATGGCTAGTTTATTAGCCAAAAATAAATGTAAAATCATTAGTCCTAAACCAGAAACGCAAGTTGATGGTATTGTAGTTATCAAAAATACCAAATCGCTGGTAGTAGATATTGGAGCCAAGACTGAGGGCTTAATTATCGGTAAAGAATATGACTTGGCACGCGATTACATTGAAAAATTAGAAGTTGGTCAAAAAATTTCTGTTTTTGTCTTAGATAATGAAGATAATAAAAATCAAATTCTCCTTTCTTTAAGACAAGCTGCCAATCAGCAAAAATGGGACTTCTTTTACGAAGCCATGAAAAACAATGACACTCTAGAGGTCAAAGGAATCGAAACTAATAAAGGTGGTTTGATTGTCACTGTTAGTGGCATCCGTGGTTTTATTCCTTCTAGTCAATTTGGCAAAAATTATTTAGGTAAATTACATCGACTTAAAGGTGCCATTATTAAAGTTAAAACTATTGAAGTCGAACATGAAAAAAATCGCTTAATTTTTTCAGAAAAATATGTCTCTGAGGAAAAAGAATTAGCCCAAAAAAATGCCGCTATGGAAAAAGTTAAAACTGGCGATATTTACGATGGCGTAGTGTCAGGAGTAATGCCTTTTGGTTTGTTTATTACCGCTGAGGTTCCGATCAATGATAAAAACGAAATTGGTTTAGTCGAAGGCTTAGTCCATATTTCAGAAATTTCTTGGGAAAAAGTAACTCACCCTAGCAATTATTTTCGCTTAGGTGACAAAGTCCAAGTTAAAGTCTTAGATTCCGATCCAGAAAACGAAAAACTTAATTTATCTATCAAGCAACTCACTGCTGATCCATGGTTAACGATTGACGAACGCTATCCCATTGGAGCTGTTGTCACCGGCTTGGTTTCCAGAGTTGAGCAATTTGGTGTTTTCGTTAACGTCGAGTCTGGCGTTGATGGTTTAATTCACAATAGTAAATTAGATAGCGACAAGAAACTCCAAAAAGGTGAGAAAATCAGCGTTAATGTTGAAAGCATTGATAAAGAGAATAAAAGAATGAGTTTAACTCTCATTACTAATGAGTTGCCTATTAATTACAAATAAGGAAAATTTATATGTCCAAGCAAAGAATGATAGTTACCGACGACCAATTACTAATCGATATGGAATTATTGTTTAATGCCATCAGAGAAGCGGACGGTAATTGGCAACAAGTAGAAAAAGAAATGCATATGTACCTAGGAGCTGTTCAAGCAATGACTAGCGATAAAACAGAAGACGCTACGACAGAGTAAATATTGACTTATTCGTCTTTTTGTGCTATAATACAAAAATATTTTTGTTCAGTTGGAAAGATAAAATATGACCATTGAGCACAAAGCTATCCCTTACGTCATAGCTTCTGGAGATGAAGGTTTACAACTTAATTGTGGCATTCGTTTCGGTTTTGCTGGTAGTGGCTATGAATTGCCATATTTCGCTCAAGCTTTAAATATTCTAAAGCAACTTACCAATAATAATCTAGTCTTAGCATCTTTGCAAGAAGACGATTGGATGTCTGAAAAGTTACAAACCAAAAATCCCAATTTATATCAAGAAACCTTAGAAAAATTTGCCTTAGAGTATCAATTGGATTATGTTGGTCAAATTGACTATGGAGATCCTAGAGACTTAAGTGATGGTGTTACCAGAGGACACATTGTTAGACCCCAAAAAATTCATGTGGCTGATCAGATCTGTTTTACCACTGGCGGCGGGGAGCAAGTGTATAATTTGCGTCAGTTTATCATTAGCGCTGATTATTTACATGCTTTATCATTAAACGAAGCTCGAGAAATTATTAAGACTCAAATAGACTTTTATCACCAATTAACTGGACGAACTTTAGATTTTGTTCGTCAAACCGAAGGTAATTTTCCAGCAGAAGTTTCATTAAAAAACCAAAAAATCTTAGATCAAATTTTACCATAATTGATATATTTTAATATCATTTGACTACATTTAAAAGACATGATATAATACGAATTATGTCAAATATTGTCATTAGTCCTAGACCTCATCATCCCATTGTCCAAAATTTAGAATGCCTTTTTCTCGGGCAATTTAAATGCCGAGCTCAGACAAAAAAATCATATTTGCCTATCGTCAATGAGTGGCTTACTGTTTTATGCATCTTTTTCTTAACTACTATTGTTGCTGAACTAATTTTACGTTGGTAAGATTAGTTAATTCCTGATTAATTTTTTACTTTTGATTTCAGCACCTTAGGGTGCTGTTCTTGCATAAACTGCTGATATTTTCTTCTCTAAAAGTGATAGAATAGCTAAATCATAAACTAATTTAGAAAGTCAAAATGTCAAGTGCTTACCAAAACGCCATTCATCAATTAGAGCAAGCCGCTGCAATTTTAAGCCCAGAATATCAGGATCAAGCTAAATTTAATCAAATTATTACTCAATTAAAAACGCCAGAAAAAATCATTGCTGGAGAAATTACTCTCAAACTAGATAATGGTCAACAAAAAAAATTTAAAGCCTATCGCAGTCAACACAATAATGCTCGTGGTCCATATAAGGGTGGCATTCGCTTTCATCCCCAAGTTTGTGAGGATGAAGTTAAGGCTTTATCAATCTGGATGACTTGGAAATGTGCCATTACTAATTTACCCTATGGCGGAGGCAAGGGTGGCGTTCAAGTTGACCCCAAACAACTCAGTCAAAGCGAACTCGAAAGACTTTCGCGCGCTTATGCTCGTTTCTTGTCTGCCGACATTGGTCCTTGGCTCGATGTACCCGCTCCAGATGTTAATACTAATGCTCAGACTATGGCTTGGATGGGTGATGAAATTCTTAAAATTCACACCCAAAATCACACTCTTAGCCAAAATGTCTTAGCTACTTTTACTGGTAAGCCAATTATTTTTGGTGGCAGTCAAGCTCGTGAAGAAGCCACTGGCTTAGGTGGTTGTTATGTTTTACGGCAATTAATGCAAGCTAAAAAAATGAATCTCAAATCCACAAGCATCGCAATCCAAGGTTTTGGTAATGTAGGCTCATGGTTTGCTCGTCATGCCGCCAAAATGGGCTTTAAAGTCACTGCACTTAGTGATTCTCGTTCAGCCATTTATAATGCTCAAGGTTTGCCTATTGAAAAAATTTAC
>CAZMIQ010000042.1:0-8452 GCA_964566525.1 uncultured Pseudomonadales bacterium
CGACATAATATATTTCCTTTCTTTTAAGTGTGTATATTATAGCAGGTACCTGACAGAGATTTGAATAAGTTTAGAAATGACATTTCCTCCCAATCACTTCAATTTAATGCTATAATACTAAAACCAATATGAACACACCTAAAATCTTAATCACCGGCGGCGCTGGTTTTATCGGCTCAAATTTAATTGATGCCCTGATTAATCAATATCAAATCGTCAATGTGGATGATTTTAATGATTTCTACGACCCAGCGCTCAAAGAAAAAAACATTGCGTCGCATTTATCTTCTCCCAATTACACTTTGTGTCGGGTCGATATTAATGATTTTCAGTCATTAGGTGAAGTATTTGCTCATCATCAATTTGATCAAGTCATTCATTTGGCTGCGCGCGCGGGTGTCAGACCTTCGATTGAAAACCCATTAGTCTATGCCCAAACTAATATCACTGGTACGCTTAATTTACTTGAATTAATCAAAAAACATCAAATCAAAAAAATCATCTTTGCTTCCTCTAGCTCCGTTTATGGCAATCATCCAGCGGAAAAATTTAGCGAAGACTTAAATTTAAGCCAACCAATTTCTCCTTATGCCGCCACCAAGCTAGCCGCCGAACAACTAATTTACACTTATGCTCATTTATATCAATTTCAGGCTTTATGCTTGCGTTTTTTTACCGTTTATGGACCCAGACAAAGACCAGATTTAGCCATTAATAAATTTATCAGTCTTATTAATCAAAATCAAGCTATTCCAGTTTTTGGCGATGGTAGCACTATTAGAGATTACACCTATATCGATGATATTGTTAGCGGCATTATCGCCGCGATGGAGTATAATAGTAGTCATTATGAAATTATCAACCTTGGTGGGGGATCACCTGTTACCCTCTCTCAAATGATTGCCACTATCGAACAAGCAATGAATAAAAAAGCTCTTATTAATCATTTACCACCCCAAGCCGGTGATGTCGACCGCACTGCCGCGGATATTAACAAGGCTCGCAATCTGCTCTCCTATGCGCCTGCCACTTCTTTTACTCAAGGAATCAAGCAATATTTAGCCTGGAGAGCTCAACAAATTTAATTATGTCAAATGAAATTATTAATGTCTATCAGCCTAATCAAAGAGCCAGAACTGGCTTCTTCCAGCTTTATGCTCTCATGTTTAAAAACATTATCGCCTCTAAGGAGTTAATCGCTCAATTATTCAAACGCGATTTCCTCATGGCTTACAAAAAAAGCTTTCTGGGCATGACTTGGATTTTTTTATCACCTTTAATCGGCATTATTTCTTGGGTTTTTATGAATGCCACCGGTATTCTCTCTCCAGGTGATGTCGGTATTCCTTATCCAGCTTTTGTTTTGCTCTCGAGCTCGGTTTGGGGTTTATTCATGGGATTTTATTCTTCAGCCGCTCAGACCATCAATGCTGGCGGCGGCTTCATCACTCAAGTCAAATATCCTCACGAAGCTCTGCTCGTCAAGCAAACCGCCGAACATCTAGCTAATTTCACCTTAGGTTTCGCCATGAATATTGTGATTTTACTCATTTTTGGCGTGATTCCGAGCTGGAAAATTATCTTTTTCCCCTTGCTCGCTCTGCCTCTTTTCCTCCTTGGCGCAGGCATTGGCTTAGTTATTTCAGTTATTACCGTAGTCGCGATTGATTTAACTAAAGCTTTCGATTTTGTCTTTGGTCTTTTATTCTATATCACTCCCGTGATTTATTCCTCCACGATTGACAATCAATTATTGCAGACCATGACTCGTTATAATCCCTTGACTTATTTAATTGGCAATACTAGAGATTTAATTATTTACGGTACTTTTGACAATCCATTGTTTTATTTTTATTCAGTCATTTTTGCCATTGTTATTTTCGCCATTTCGTGGCGTTTATTTTATTTATCAGAAGAAAAAGTCATAGAAAAGTTAATTTAAATTATGTCAAAGCTAGCCAACCAAATTACTTTACCAGCAGACACCGTCCTCAAGGTCGACAATCTTTCTAAGAAATTCTGTCGCACTCTCAAACGTAGTATGTACTATGGTATGATCGATACTGCCAGAAGCATGTTTGGCTTACCATATGACACCAGTCAATTACGCAAATGCGAATTCTGGGCCCTAGAAAATATTAATTTCGAACTTAAAAAAGGTGAGACTTTAGGCATTATCGGCGAAAATGGCTCAGGCAAATCAACTCTTCTTCGCCTAATAACTGGAATTTTCCCCCCTGATGCTGGCAAAATCTCATTTCGCGGCCGCATTGGCGCCCTCATCGCCGTCGGCGCCGGCTTCCACCCTCATATGACCGGCAGAGAAAATATTTATCTCAACGGTACTATTCTCGGCATGACCAAAAAAGAAATTGATGCTAAATACGATGAAATTGTTGATTTTGCTGACATTGGCGAATTCTTAGAAGCTCCAGTTAATACTTATTCTAGCGGGATGCGAGTTAGACTCGGCTTCGCGATTGCAGTTCATTGTGAGCCGGATATTTTATTAGTCGATGAAGTGCTAAGCGTGGGAGATTTAAATTTTAAATCAAAATGTATAAAAAAAATGGGTGAAATTAGAAAAAAAGTTTCTATTATTTTTATTTCTCATGACATGTTTCAAGTGGATGGTTTATGTCATAGGTGCATATTAATGAATAAAGGAAAAATATATAGTGAGGGAGAGACTCACAAAGTCATACAAGACTATTATTGTTTGAGTAATAAAAAAAGCAGTCAAAAACAAAGAGATACAGTTATAATAAGTAAAATTGATGATATTGAAGATGTTGACGTTGTTTTTTTAGATCAAAACAGAAAAAAGAAAGAAACATTTTTGACCGGTGAAAACATCCAAATAAAGTTTAAAATTGTAGTAAGAAAAGATATAAATGATGTTGATTTGCATTTAGGAATTACATCAATGGAAGGAGTAAATTTAATTGTTACAAAAACACTCATGAGTATAGGAAAAATAAATTTAAAAAAAGGGACAAATAATCTTTCTTGTTATATAAAAGAAATTCCTCTTCTAAAAGGTGTCTATAATGTTCATTTCAATTTACGTGAAGATTTCTCGAATAGACTGCTAACAGCAATTGCACCTAGATTAAACATTTCTCTTATTGATGAAAATTTTTACAATTCTGGAATAATTAAAATTAACTCAAAATGGAAATTCTAAATAAGGTTTATTTTAAAAAAAGAAAATACAAATATGCTATTTTTTAAAAAAAATAATTATGAAAAATATAATACTAAAAGCAAATTCAGAAACGCAAGAATTTGGTCAAATAAGGAATTACTAAAATTTTCATCATTATTTAATGGTAAAATAATTAACGTTTCAGCTGGTGACAACATAGATAAAGAAGGAAGAACATATGATGATTATTTTAATAACGCAGATGAGTTTTGGATTTCGAATTATGCTCCTGGCAGTTATAGAGGATATAAGAATAGAAATAATGAGCTATTAATTGATTTAGAAAAAAAAATTGATAAGGGTTTAATTAATTCATTTGATGTAGTTTTCAATCACACTACACTAGAACACATTTTTTACATATTTGATGCATTTAAAAACTTATCATTACTAACAAAAGATATATTAATAATTGTTGTGCCTTTTTTACAAGAGCAACATGACGTTGACGGGTACAATGATTATTGGAGATTTTCACCAAAATCATTGCATAGACTTTTTGAAATAAATAAAATAACTATTCTCTATGAATCAATTAATAACGATTTTAACAGCGCAAATTATATATTTATAATAGGTTCTAAAAAACCAGAAAAATGGAAAATGCAATTCCCAAAATATTCAAGTATTAAAAACGCAGGAAAATGGATAGGGAAAATAAAATAGAATTATATTTGAATTATGATTAAAATGAATAAAATAGCAATTGAATTGAAAAAAAAATGCAATGAATCTATTTTTTTTAATTATAATGAAAATAGCAATCAAGTAAGCGGATTAATTGATGGAGAAATGAAAGAATTGCCAGGTTTTTGGCCATTAATTAATGAAAAAATGGAAGAAACAAACTTTATTTGTGTTGGGTCAAAGTCAGGCATTCCAGAAAATTATGAAATTATAAAAAATAAACTAAGCTCAGACTTTAAATACATTTATAATTGTCAGAGTGGTCCATTTTTTTTAGATAATTTAGAATATATATATAATAATTTTGATGGAGTTTTTGATTTAGATTATAAAAAAAGAAACAAAAGGAAAAGCCTTTATTGTAATCATTCAATGATGGTTAGAAGTATGCCTTACAAAAATTTTTTTTGGGACGCAAAAAATAATATTAATGATAAAAAATACGATTTTAGCATTTTGACTTGGTTTAATGATCATAAGTCAAAAAGATTTGATAGAGCGATGTTTTTGGCAGATTATTTATGTGCGCACAATTTAAAAGGAATAATAGTTACTCAAAGAGGAAAAAAGGAAGATTTTAATAAAACAATACTAAAAAAATATATTGATAGCGGAGTATTATTCGTGGACGATAGTAAATACAACGAGATAGATTTTCATAATTTCTTTAATGACGCCAAAGTATCAATTTTCCCTAATCAAATTGATGCTTTCCCAAAACACATTATTGAAAGTCTTTTAGCAGACAAGCCAATCATTATAAGTGCAGATTTGCTATTAGGAGTTAAAATTCTTAAAAAATTAAATAAGAATGTAGTAAAAGTAGTTAATTTTAATTCCAAAAGTAGCAATAAAAAAATTATGTCTTTTATACAAAAAAATAAATTTATTCATTCTCCAAGAAAAGAATACTTAGAGCATTATTCGTTTGATAAGCTTTCGAAAAAATGGGCTGAAGAATTTAATAGGTTGTATAAAACCAACCACCAAAGATTGTTTTTCTTAAATCACATCTGCAGAATTGTTGAAAGTGGGATAAAGCTATGAACTTCGGTGTAGTAATTAGATCTATTGGGGAGAGAACAGAGCAGCTTTGTTACGACTCAGTAGCGCAATGCCTTCCTAAACAAAAAATTCATATAGTAAAAAACTATTATCCCTCATATAATGCATACCTCAAGATGTTTCAAATTGCAAAAAAAGAAAAATATGACTGGTTTTTAGGTTTAGACGCAGATGTTATTTTAAAACCCAATTGGTATAAATTATTTTTAGAAAAAATAGCAGATGGAAAGTGTGATGATTTATTTAGAATACATTTTTATGTCCAAGATCAAATTACGGAGCAAAAATTAGTTAGAGGTAATAATTTTTATAATGGCAAATATACTCAACAATCAGAAAATTTTTTAAAAAAATGTATTTTAGTTGGTAAGTTTTGGTTCTACTTTAAAAACAAGGGTTACAATAGTGGTTATTTCACTAAGCCCGAATCTTCAATTAGAGTTCTTTTTAGAGAAAGACTCAATATCCATGATTTCATTTTTAATGAAACAATCGGCTATCATTCTTATGAAGCATATTACAGTGAGATTTTTAGGCAATATTTAACAAGAAAAAAAAGAGACCCTTTTTTTTCACAAAAACCAGAAAACAATTTTTTGAAAAAGGAAAGTCAATTATTCTTAAAAAATAGTAAAGATATAGATAAATACATCGCTAATCTTGCTTGGAATAGTGAAAAAGATTTTGATTTTAAAAATATTGATGGTAGAATAAGAGAAAAGATTATTAAATATATGAAAGAAAAATATAATATAAGTGAAAATAAAAGTATTATTATGAATTTAGATACATTTTATAAAAAATATAATATTACTAATGCAGATTATGAAACAAGAGCTAATTGACAAACTACTAATTGATAAAAGCTATTCGATCAGAAGAGCCTTTGTTGACGATTTTTTTTTCCAAAATATTAATGTTTTTAATGAACAAGCCTCAATCTTAGATATGGGTGGAAAGAAAGAAAATAAAAGAGGAGCGTTTAATATTGAAAATTATAATTTTAATGTGAAATATGCCAACATCGATAAAAGTACTAAGCCAGATTTTTTGTGTGATATTAAAAAAATTCCAGTAGCAGATAACACTTTTGATGGCGTGATTTTATCAGAAGTCATAGAGCACTTATCTGAACCTATTTTAGTTTTAGAAGAAGCATTTAGAGTCTTAAAAAAAGGCGGCAAGTTATTAATTGTCACACCTTTTATATATCATGTTCATGCTGATCCCTACGATTATGGTAGATACACAGACTATTGGTATAAAGAAAAGTTAAAAACCATTGGCTTTGAAGATATTAGAATTGAGAAACAAGGACTATTCTTTGCGGTGTTAGTAAATATGTTGAAATTATATAATTACGAATTATTTAAAATCGGAAAACCTAAAAATTTAGTATTACAAAAGACATTCGATGCTTTTATTAAATTGATTATAAAAAAATCATTTTTATGGGACGCAAAAAAATTTATAAAAAGCAACTCAGTAACAAGTAATTACACTACTGGCTTTGGAGTGATTGGTAAAAAATCATGTTAATTTTTTTTCAAAAACAAAAAAAATCGATTTATTATTTTACCGATAATGCTAATTGGGTTATTAAGCAAATTGGTATATCTTTGAAAAAGCACTTATTCTTAAAAAATTTCAAACTAATACATAACATTGAGGAAGTAAACAATGCTGGTGTAATTCATTTTGCTACCAAATATGATATTGATAAAATTATTTTTCTTAAAAAAAATAAAAAAATAAAGAAAGTATTAACATATTTTCATGGAGATGATAATGACCTATCAACTTTAAAAAAAATTTCCTCTAATCAAGAATATATTGACTTTATTCACACCTCTTGCTCTATAACAACTCAACATTTGCTCAAACATGGCATAAAAAAAAGTAAAATAGTTCAAATACCTATAGGAATTGAGATTAATGATTTTGTGCCAATGAACGAAAAACAAAAAAGAGAAGCAAAAAAAGCTTATGGTATTAAAGAAGATAGTTTTATAATCGGATCTTTTCAAAAAGACGGTAATGGATGGGAATCTGGTGATGAACCAAAACTAATAAAAGGTCCAGACATTTTTTGTGAAGCAGTAAAAAAATTGTATGAAAAAAACAAAAATATTTTAGTGATTCTCACTGGTCCTGCTAGAGGTTATGTTAAAAAAAGACTAGCTGAAAACCAAATCCCATATAAACACTTACATTTTGACGACTATGTAAATTTATGTAATTTTTTTGGGATATTAGATTTATACATAGTAGCGTCTAGACTAGAAGGAGGTCCAAGAGCACTATTAGAATCTATGGCTGCAGGAGTGCCATTAGTTTCAACTAGGGTTGGGATGGCTCCAGAGATTATTAATGATGGGCAGAATGGATATCTAGTTGAAGTAGAGGATGTTGATGGAATAGTTAAAAAAAGTCAAATTATTATTAAAGATAAAAACATAAGAGAAAAATTCATAGAGAATGGTTTAAAAACTGTTAAAAATTACGACTATAGCATCATTGCAAAAAAATATTATGATCAGATATACAGAAAAATAATGTAAATATGAAAATACACATCATTTTTGAATTTGTTGAAGGCCCTTGGGGAGGTGGCAATCAATTTCTAAAAGCTTTAAAAAATGAGTTTATTAAAATGAATGTCTACAGTGAAAATATTAGTGAAGCTAATGTCATTCTATTCAACAGCCACCATTTTTTAGAAAAGGTAAAAGAAATCAAATTGAAGTATCCAGAAAAGGTCTTTATTCATCGAATAGATGGGCCAGTACAATTAGCTAGAGGTAGTGACGAGGGCACGGACAAAATTATTTTTAAAGCAAATAATAGCTATGCCAATGGGACAGTATTTCAAAGTCAATGGATAAAAAATGAAACTGAAAAACTTGGTTTTACTTATCAAAAACCAAGTCAAATTATTATTAATGCTCCCAATAGTGATATTTTTTATAAAAAGTCAAATATAGAATTGGAAAATTATAAAAAAATGAAAATTATCTCTACTAGTTGGTCTGGTAATATTAGAAAAGGTTTTGATGTCTATCAGTGGCTAGATAAAAATTTCGACTTTAATCTTTTTGAAATGACCTTCGTTGGTAACTCTCCAATCACTTTTAAAAATATAACTCATAAAAAACCAATGACTAGTGCTGAGTTGGCGAACGAATTAAGACAGCACCATGTTTATTTAACTGCTTCCAAATATGAGCCTTGTTCTAATGCTTTAATTGAAGCTATGCATTGTGGCTTGCCTGCTTTGGCTTATGACAATGGTGGCAATCCAGAAATTGTTGGTAATGGAGGTGAATTATTTATTGATAACAGCGAAATAATAGAAAAGTTGAATAAAATTAAAAAAAATTATATCAGTTATTGCAAAAAAATAGATTTGCTATCCATAAAACAAGTTGCAAATAAATACTATAAATTGTCAAATTTTATATTAAAAAATAATATATGACCATATCTATGCAT
>CAZMIQ010000043.1:0-8304 GCA_964566525.1 uncultured Pseudomonadales bacterium
CAGGGATAACTTCATCCCTCGACCTTACGGTCGGGGCTCTAGGTTAGGAACTGGGCAGAGACCACCAAACTATCGCCTATATCCGTGTCTTTCACCGTGCCAGAGATTACTAAGTTGGAGTTTTTGGTTAGTACTATGTCGGTGTTTGAAGATGACAAGATTATAGATGGCATAGCATTGGGGTTGTAACCAAGCACATATGGATCTCCACTCGTTCCCGCTCCGGAGAGGATGGTGGTAGTAGATGACAATCTCAGACTAGGGACAACTCTATACGAGTAGCCGCTGACATAGCTACCGTAAAAGAATGAAGAAGAAATAGTAATCCAAACACCATTAGAAGCTGAGGCTGGCGTACGTGACCAAAAGTAATTAGCCGTGGCAGTGCCAAAAATTTCACTATTATTAGCCACTTCCCAAACAGAAGGGACTGCTATCTTGCCAGAATAATACAAAGTATTAATGGGAGATCCTGGAATAGAAGACTTCCATGGACTAGTCCAAGAAAGATTTGTGGAAGCAACAGACCAACTCGTAGTTAAAACTTGTGATTTAATATTATTAGTGTCGGACATATTGGTGTAAAAGGTTGGTAAGGTGGAAGTGGCGAGAGTGGAAGTAGCAAAAACATCGGAAGAGCCGTAGGCACCAACATAACTATCATCATAAAGCCTAATAAAATAACCTTGCTCACTGGAAACAAAACTGTCGTGGTCATAATAGCGCGCTTTGCGCCAAGTACTGCCACCAAAGGTGGCATATTCGCCAAAATTTATGGCAGTAATGGGGTCACCAGGATTAGCCGCTTGGATGGGGGTACTGGCAAAAATTGCTAATAAGACACTAGCGATGATTAATTTTTTTAGAGTTACCATGATGGTTATTTTAGCATGAAATTAAACATAATGCAAGATAATGAAAAAGATTAGTTGTTTTGCTCCTCACACCGAGTAATAATGTGGCATTCCAATTATTTTTTTGAACCATGATTTACATGATTAGTTTTGATTAACTATGAACTTAGAATGTATGACTTATCACGTAATATAATGCAACAATATGGATTCAATCGGCAATATTCATAAACTTCAACAATCATACTTAATTGCTTGCCGCCCGCCTGTCGGTCGGACAGGCTGGCAAGCATCACATGGAGCTCCACTCTCCTTTGAGAGTGGAAAACTAACGCTAGTTAGTTTGCTCTATCGTGACAGCCACAATCATAGTTAATCATAGTTCAACAATCATACTTAATTACTAGCCTACCAAAATTCCCCTCTTGAGAGGCCTGCCTGCCGCTCACCTTGTCAGTCGAACAAAGCAGGCAGGTGGACACAAAATGGACAGGGTGGATACTCCATCGTGACAACCAAAATCATAGTTAATCATAGTTCAAAGGCATTGTCATCTTCCATTTTTCATCACTCTTCCTCCGCAAAAAACCCCAAAACCAACCTCCCATAATTCTGCCTCGCCATCCACAAGTCATCAAAATTACTCACCATCACTTGTTTCGTATCAAGCATTATTTGTCCTAAATATTCTTGAAAATCCAATACTTGTTCCATCAAATCGGCAAAGTCATTCACCATTTCTTCACTCATAATACCTTCACCATATCTTTTATCTATTTCTTCATGGAGCATCACCATCACTTTTTGGTCAAAGTCTCCCACTGCCTCAGCAATTTTCGCTTTCAATTTTACCACTTCCCACCAACCCATCTCATCTTTCAACCGATACAAAATCTCTCTTGTCGCTTGATTCTGCCCGATAATCGTTTGCAAAACTTTAATAAAATTTTCTAATTCTTCCATTCCTAAATCAATCAAAGTATTCACTTGATTCGATAAAGAAGTTTTCAACAACTGAGCCATATGAATTTCTTCCAAAAGTTTCTGATAGGCCTTATTTTCATTAATCAAAACCTGACTACCCACTTCATTTTCACCTAAATTTTTTCTAATTTCCAAATGAATTCTCTCCGCCTCTCTTTGCTCTTGTCTTTTCAACTTATCCAATTTTTTCGCCTGTTGCCCCAATAAACTTTGCAAATCTCTCCCCTTTTTCACCACTTGACGCATTTGCAATTTTACTTCATCTACCACTTTAGCAAAAAACTTCTCTCCCGCCTCAGGCAGACTCACTTTTATTTCCAAAGTATCGAATTGCGCGAAATGTTTTTCCAAATAATCAAATATTTCCAATTGTTTCTTTTGATAAACCAATTGCTCATCCCGCAATTCACTCAAATCTTTTTTCTGCAATAAATCTTCTTCTTTTTGTAAACGCCGCCGCAACGCCACATAACTACTACCTTCTCTCGCTTGAGCCAACATATCTTTCACTTGCTGCTGCAACATTTCTTCTGCTGTTTGTACCATTAATTTATCAATTACATTAATTTCTTTTTCCAAAGTTTCTTGATCTGCTCTTCCTCCCTTACTAATCTCGCCATCCACCCACTTTACCCCTAATTTGTCCAAATCGCGCAAAACCTCCTCGCGCGCCGCATTCAAACTCGCTACTCTCATTTCTGTTTGTTTTTTTCTTGCTAGTGCCTTATAATCTTGAGCTAATAACATTTATTTCATCCTCTTTAATAAATCTAGATTAATCTCTTTTAATTTATTTAATTTTTGCAATATTTGCTGCTTCTGACTTGCTTGTTCTATCGACCAATCCTTACCCTCTTTATCCAAGCTTTTTTCTTCTTTTTCATCATTCACCAATTCTTCACTTTCTTCCAAAATTGCTTCTTTTTCTGGTTGATTTATTTCCACTTCTTCCAAATCTCTTACTTGCAATTCTAAATCTTTCAATGGCTTCAACTCTACTTTAAGCTCCATTGGTAGCGGCAAATCAACTTGATTCACTTTTTTTTCTTCAGGCACTAAACTTTCATTTGCCTCATCTGCTGACACTTGTTCTAAAGTCGCATCATTCTTCTTTTCTTCTTCCCTTAATTCAGTTATTAATTCATCTACCAAATCTTCACGCTGGGATTTTTCTTCCATTACTTGACCATCTATTTGTTCATCTTGAGTTAACTCTACCACATTGTCTTCACCACTCTCACCTTTTTGATCTTGCGCCAAATCCTTGATTACCTCGTCCTCTTCACCTTGAATTAAATTTTCTTCATTTTTATCCTTTTTCAATTCTTCATTTTCCTCTAGAGTCTGTTCTTCTTTCACTTCTCCCACTTTTTCCAGCTCTTCACTTTGACGCGATTCCAATTCCCTTAAAGGTTTTAATTCTACTTCAGACTCCATTGTTGGCGGCAAATCAACCTGATTTTCTTCTTTTTTTGCCGTATCAACTATCTCTTTTTCACTTTCTTTACTCATTTCACTAGGTAAATCTGGCACCGGAATCTCTGGAATTAAATCAGGATCCACTAATTCTCCTTTTTCCGCTACCTCAGACTCGACTTTACTTTGTACTACTTGTGTTTTTTCCTCTTCTTGCAAGGGTACTTCATAAACTTCCGGCTGCAAAACTTTTTCAGCTTTTTCTACTTGATGATTAAAAATCTTATCATCAATTTCTTCATCCGCTAAATCAGTTTCCATTTGCAGCATTTCTTCATCGTTTTTCCGCTCTGGCTCTTGACTCACTGCCTCTGCTTGATTCTGACTCATTTCTTGAAAAGTTTCCGGTTTCAACTCTAATTCTGTTCCTTTTTCCTCCATCTCTAACATCGTTTTTTGCTCTCTGCCAATATTCTGCTCTGGCTGTTCAGTCGACAAAACGTCCATCTCTGGCCCCACTCTTGACGATTCTCCTTCAGTCCTTTGATTATCATCTTCCCCCTCATCATCCACTGTTATACCCTTTGCGAGATCTCTTTGACTTAATATCTCTTTCATTCTTGCTAAAATTTCTTTTCTGCCCATCCTTTTTTCAACTTTTCTTTCCTCATTTTTTGCTTCAGCGTTATCAACCACAGTTTCCACTGGAGTAATTTTAAATTCTTCCTCAACTGCCGCTGGTTTATATGTTTCAAAATCTAATGACATCAAGTCCGCATTTTAACATATTTTTGATTTTAATACAATCAATCAAAATATATCACTTTTCACCAAATTCAATTTCTCCCACCCCCACCACCCAATAATCATCACTCATCTTCTTATCTTTTTCATAAATCACCCCAAATTGCCCTTCACTCGCCCCGAAAACTTTTTTTTCTAAAGCAATTTGCCATTTTTCTCCCTCTTTTTCTATCTTTGTAATTTTAATTAATTCTCCTTGATGTCTAATTCTTAAATAATAACTTTTTTCGGCTAAATTTATTAATGCTTCCGTTTTAATCATTTTTAACAACACCCATTCTTGTTTCAACTCTTCTTTTTCTCCCACTAGCAAAATATTATTTTCTTTCTCCTTCTTTTTCACATAATAAATCGGAGTGTCGACTTCCTGAGGCTTGATTTTCAATCCATGTCTTTGACCAATAGTGTAAAATTCTACCCCTTCGTGCTCACCAATCACTTGTCTCTCACCATTAATTTCTCTTACTATCAAGCCTTTTTTAGGCTTTATTTGTCCACTCAATAAATCACGCATTGGCAAATCACCCACAAAACACACCCCCATTGATTCTTTTTTATTTGCCACTCCTAATTTTAATTCATGAGCCATCGCTCTCACTTGTTTTTTTGTTTTCTCTCCCAAAGGAAAAAGCACTTTTGACCATTTATCTTCTGCTACCAAAGCCAAAAAATATGTTTGATCCTTTTTTTTATCCACTGGCGTATACAATAAAACTTTTTTTTCTTCCGCTTTTAACTCTACTCTAGCATAATGACCAGTTGCCAGATAATCAAAACCATTTTTCATCGCCCATTGATAAAAAAGTCCAAATTTAATTTCACGATTGCACGCCATATCCGGATTAGGCGTTTTACCAGCTTGATAGCTCGTATAAAAATAATCTAAGACTTTTTGTTTATATTCACTCCGAAAATCCAAGGATTGAAAGGGTATTTGCAATTGCATCGCTACTTTTAAAGCATCTTGCCTGTCTTCATCACTTCTGCAACCATCCTCATGATAACACTCCATAAACACTCCTATTACCTCATAACCTTGTTCTCGCAAAAGCCAAGCGCTTACCGCACTGTCCACTCCTCCAGAAAGTCCCAAAGCTACTTTTTTTCTTTTCATCCCTATATTATAAACTCTCATTTGGTATAATAGCCTAAATGTTATTAAAATCTTACACAATCTACTATCTATTTACTCTTCTGCTAATCTTTTTTTGCCTGCCTTTTGCTATTCAGGCCCAAGAAGTTCTCGGCGTTCACATCCTCCACCCCGCCGAAATTTCTGATGCTGCCAAACTCATCAAAAATGAATTCAATACCGATTCTTGGAGTTATGTCACGCTCCCTCTTTCTCTTAATGATCTAGATAAGCATCATGAATGGCAAACCGCCTTCAATTACGCTAAAGAGAAAAAAATCAACCCTTTAATTCGTTTTGTTACTCGCTTCGACCCCGACAAAAACGCTTGGGCCATTCCCACTAGAGGCGAAATTATGAGTTATTTTACTTTTCTTAATCAACTCGATTGGCCAGACGAAAAACGTTATCTTATTATTTTCAATGAACCCAATCACTTTAGTGAATGGGGTGGAGTTAGCGATCCTGCTTCTTATGCGGAAATTCTAAGTTTTACTGCCGATTGGGCTCACACCGAAAATGAAAACTATCGCGTTTTACCCGCTGCCATGGACTTAGCCGCCCCCAATGGCTCCACTACCACCGAAGCTTTCACTTATCTTAATGCCATGTTCGCCGCTCAACCTGATGTTTTCACCAAAATTGATTATTGGAATTCGCACTCTTATCCCAATCCCGCCTTTAGCGCCCCCGCTAATCGCACCGGTCAAAATTCCCTCAGAGGCTTTACTTATGAATTAGCTTGGTTAGCCGAAAAAACCAATCTTACCCCCAAAGTCTTCATTACCGAAACTGGCTGGACTGAAAACACCCGCACTAAGCGCCACCTCTTCAACTACTATGCTTATGCCAATGAACACATCTGGTCAGATGAGCGTATTATGGCCGTCACTCCTTTTATTCTCAAGGGCGATCCAGGACCTTTTACTCACTTTTCATTAATTGACCAGCATGGTCAACCAAAACTCCAATATGACGCCCTCGCCGAAATTATTAAAAAAAACTCGCAAGCCAATCAAATTGAAATTTCAGATTTCTAGCCTACTATTGTCCCCTCGCCCACTTCATCACTTACTGCCCATCTTTCTGGACCATTTTTACCCTGCACTGCTACAATCATCCCCTCACTCACTTTTTCTCCCATTTTTCTTGGTGGGATATTAGTCACATACACTAATTTTTTTCCCTCAAAGTCTTCCACCTGATACCACGCTCGCAAAGCCGAGTAAATCGTCCTTACTCCCAATACTCCAAAGTCCACTTTTTGCTCAATTAATTTATTACTCCAATCTGGCAATGTCGCTTTTATTACTTTCCCCACTCTCAATTCTAATTTCATAAAATCATCGAAGCTAATCATCGGTCGCTGATAATTTTCATCAAAAAACAATGATTGCTTCACAAATGCTACTTCCAATCCCAAAGCTTTTTTTACTTTTGCCAAATTCATTTCTGCTGTCATTCTCGCTAAACTTGCCCCACGATTCAATATCTTTTCCACTTCAATCGGATTATTTTCAAAATATGTCTTTCTTTCTCTTATTTTCGCAAAATAACGCTGATGAGCCGCCAATAATCTTTTTTTCACTTCTACATCCCCCACCTCACCCAAACGATACTTATTTTTCAATTCTTCTACCTCTCTCTTATCTTCATTCCACAAGTCATGATAAATAAAAACCGGATTATTTTCCACTGTACCCTTATCGCTCGCTTTTTGCCGCTTCGGATCAGTAAAAGCCTTCATTATTTGTTTTTCAATTATGGCATAGTCATCGAATATGCCAATGATATTCCCCAAACTCTTACTCATTTTCCGCTCGCCATCTATTCCTACGATTTTTCCAACTTTTTCATCTATCATTGGCTGTGGCAAATTAAAAATCGGTTTTTGAACCTTTTTATTGAAATTTTCCGCTATATCTCGTGCCACCTCCACATGTTGTTTCTGATCAGCGCCCACTGGCACCAAATCGGGATTATAAAGCAAAATATCAGCTGCCATTAGAATTGGGTAATTAAAAAGTCCCATATTAATGCTCTCTGGCTCTACTCCTTTTTGTAACTTATCTTTATAAGCATGCATTCTCTTCATTTGCCCAAAAGAAATAAAATTACCCAAAATTACTGCCAGCTCACTATGCGCTGTTACTTGCGACTGGCGAAAAAACACAAAATTTTCACTCTCTACTCCACACGCCAAATAATTAATTATTACTTTTCTAATATTATTTTCTAAAACCTTTTTATCTTGCACTGTCGTCAACGCATGCAAGTCAGCCACAAAACAAAAAACCTTTTGTCCACTTTTGCCCAAATCAACCAAAGGTTTTAAGGCCCCAAAATAATTACCGATATGTAAAGCGTCACCGCTTGGAGTTACTCCAGTTAGAATTGTTTTTGTCATATTAAAGTAATTATAACACAAGTTTTTTTATTTTTTCCATTCTTGACTTTTTTAGTCATTAATGATATAATACTATCCTATAAGTCTAGAAAAAGTTCTTTTAAAAAAACCTAGGTCGCATTTTTGCTTTGCGCACCTAGTTCAATATAGATAAAAAACTATCCGGAGGTGTTAAGTTTGAACAATCAGCCATTTGAAACATATGTTACATTAAGAAAGTTTGGCATTGGAAAATCCATCTGGTGTCATCTCTTTGAATTCGACACCATCGAAGAAATCCTTAACTTCATTGAAAAAAAAGAAGTTAAGGGTTGTGCGTATGTAGTTGACGAATGTCATGGTGCCATCTTTGAATGTTGCCGTGACAAAAACAATCTTATTGAGAGATTGCAATACTTCTCTCAAGAGTGGGACCTTCATCCCTGGAGGTTAAACACCTCCAGCATCTAGACTTTTTCATAATCCCGTTATTGACTTTCAGTCATTAGCGGGATTTTTTCTTGATCAACCCGCATGACATACCCAATATTTTCATGTTCTACATCCACCCCCACCAATAAGCCAATTACTTCTCCCGCTTGATTAAACACTGCTCCTCCAGAGTCGCCTAAATTGCTTTTTACTTCTACCTCAATCAAGTTAATTTCGGCAATACTAATTTCACCCCAAGGTTTCTGCAATTTTATTTTTTTCGCCAAATTAACTAT
>CAZMIQ010000044.1:0-7970 GCA_964566525.1 uncultured Pseudomonadales bacterium
AGGTGGAAAAAGGCAAGGGGGTGCGACATACCCTTTGATGCCTTTGAGTCGTTGACGAAGGAATATTTTGACTGGTATTTCAAGGAAAATGACAGAGTAGAAACAAAAAGGCTCCAAACAGTTTACAAAAATTTAGAAGTTTATTTAAGCAAATTAGGAAGGCAAAATGGTAGAAAAACTTATTGACATCTTGAGAAAAGACTACATCATGCTCAAAAAAGCTACCAACGAAGAGATTTTGGAAAGGCAGAAAAACCACTTTCAAACTCAAGTTGTGGGCAACAAGCAAGCTTTAACCTCCGACTTTTACCCAGTCACAATCAAGACGGGAAAAGCACAGAGAGTTTTATCACCAATTGCCAATACCACCAGCGGGCAAAAAATCAGGATTAACGCCGAATCGATGAATAGATTTTTCACCAAAGAACAAAGGCTGGTGGAGCGGTATGTAAATGAAGACGACAGACTTAACTGGGGATTGATTAACATTAGAGGTGCGATTGGTAACTTTGAGGTGAAGGGCGAAATAGTTGCTTTAAATGCCAAAGTGCCAGATAAACCGAATGCTGCTTGGAAAGAAATCGAGGAAGGGATATTTTAATATGTATTACAAAATGTATCAAACTAGGTACGCAAAGAAAAACAAATTCGGAGCAGTTAAAACACACGGCTTTGACAGCAAAAAAGAGTTTAATCGCTATCAAGAATTAAAGCTTTTAGAAAAAGCAGGGGAAGTAAGCGATATCAAGGCTCAAGAAAGATTTGATTTGTACGGCAAAAATGGCAACAAGATTTGCTCATACAAGGCGGACTTTACCTATTTTGAAAAGGATGGAACCAGAGTGATAGAAGATGTTAAAAGCAAGATTACTTGCACGAGCGTATTTAGAATTAAGTGGAAGTTACTCGAGGATAATCTCAAAGAGCAAATCCACAACGGTGAAATTAAATTATTAATTAATTTTTGTTAGAAAGAAATATGACTGTCCAGACACCAGATTTAGAAAATACGCTCAATGAGCGAAATGATCTAGACGATAAAAAAATTTATCTAGATGAAATAGGAAGATTGGAGCAGGAGCAACAGGCAATGTTAGAAGACATAGCTTCGTACGCAGGTTGTAGAGCAACTGTTGCCGATATAAAAAGCGTTATCTCAACAGGGCTTAACGCCATCGAACTTATCGATGAGGCTCAGCGAGTAGTGGAAGACCAGGCAAACTCACAAAACGCTAAGGTTAGCGAATATGTGATCTACTTAAAGAATATGGAAAAAAAGCTTGAGCGTGACAAAAGTAATTTGTTATCGGAGATTGATGAGGCGAATTTAGCAATTAAACGGCTCAAAGATAGTTTTTTATTGCTTCAAGCTAACAATAAGCACCACAAGAAAATGGATAAGGTTTTAAGCCGTTTAGGTAAAAAGGGAGGTTATATACAAAATGCCTCTTTTAAAGCCAGACTAGCAGTTTTTATCACTGTCTTTTTATCCGTATCCGTAGTGGGGACGATTGTAGGAGTTACTTTTATAAATTTATTATTTAGATAAGGAAAATATGTCTAAAAAATTTTATCCAAGCAAAGTCAATCTTGAGAAGTATCGTTATGTTAAAAGAATAAAACAATTAAATCCCACAATCTCTCAGGTAAGATTAGCCAAGAACACAGGGCTTTCACAATCTACGGTTAGCTTTGTTTTAAGATCATCTTCATTTAAGGATTATGCTAATAAGCTTTTATTGCAAAGGCAGGCAAAACTGCGAGCTAGAAAACAGCTTTGGTTTTTCCTTAATGAAAATCCCTACAGGTTACTGCTTATAGTTTTATTAATTATCTTGATTGTTGTAGCAGTGATATGAGAAACACTAGACGAGGCTATGAGTTTAGTTTACCAACCAAAGAGCAGGCTTTACAAAGGCAACACCACACTTGTGCAGGGTGCAGTGCAAAATCAGGTCTTACTGCTCATCATGCAGTGCCTATCTTTTACGCCAAAAGACACTTAAGGAATTGCCAAGAAGTTAAAAAATATATATCGGGGGAAAACAATTGTATTTACCTTTGCGAGAAATGCCATAGTAAACAACACGAACACGAAGATTACAAGGCTTATAAACTTTTAAGCCAGTACATGATTGGTATAAATTATCTACTTAATGGAGGAGACTATGACAGAGATTTTGAGATATCAAGAGAAAGAGAGATTGTCTTTCAAAGCCAAACTAGAGAAATTAGCAAGAAGAGAAAAGCTAGGAAGCATAAAAGCGGAAAGGGCAAAGTTAAAAAAGGCAAGAAAGCAAATCGCAGAATGCCTAAAGACGAGCGAATGCTCAAGCGAGTTTACGAGAGCAAGCGATATACCGACGATTTCAATGCCAGTAAAGGAAAGAGGAATAATCGAAAGTATCAAAGCCAAGTTATTTTTAGCAGTGAGAAAATCAACCCCATTGTTTATCTACCAAGAGAAACAGAAAAAGCAGGGGATTAGAAAGGAATTATGACAGAAAAAGAAACCCTTGAGAGCTTGAAAAAGATTTTTGGCATGGATAAAGAAGAAGAGCCAGAAACTAAAGATTATGTCGAAAAGTTAGACGAGTGGGATAAAAGTATTGACAAGTTGAGAGAATTACTAGGTATGTCCAATAGAATGGATAAGAAAGATTAATTACATGTCCATTTGAATGGACAAGAAAGGAAACAATGAGAGAAATTAAGTTTAGGGCGTGGGATAAGGATTGCAAACATATGGTGTATGACACTAATATTCGGATTTTTGACAATTACTTAGAAGAATATATTATGCAGTACACAGGACTTCAAGACAAAAATGGTAAAAAGATTTTTGAGGGGGACATTGTCAAGATATACAATGCCTTAAATCATGTTTATTATAATAACGGTGGCTTCAGGACAGACGCACTTTTTCAATCTAGCTTTATCTATTTGGCGGATAATAAAGTAAAAATTGAGATATTTGGCAATATCTATGAAAACCCAGAGCTTTTAGAAAGGAAACAATGAAAAATTATGAATATCAAAGCCCCTCAATCGAAGAAGCTCTAGACATAAAACGCTTGGACTTTGACCAACAGCGAATGCTTATCAAATTAATAGTAAAAACTGGTGAAGAGTACAGCGAGGGAGGTAATAAATTCGACGTCCTGCGTGAGAAAATATATAAACTTGAGCAGGTTAGTGAGGAGGAGTGGAGATGGTAAGCAAAAACCACCCATGGAAAAGTAGATCATTTGCTTTAGCCCAGCAAGCCAAAGAAAATAAGGAAAGGAAAAATGGCAGAAAAAAACAACAAAGGCGTAAGTGAAAAAAGAATGCAAGAGCTGATTAAATTAACTCAAGATATTCTTTTGAGCGTAAAAAGCAGCGGAGATAAATTACCGAAAGTTATTGAAAAGATAGAAAAGCTAGATTTAAATCTCAAAGAAAAGATTTTAATGGGAGCAATAGTTGGATTTGGTGCAAAAAGCACCATGATGAAAGGCAAGTAATGTATAAAACTGTCCAAGAATTAAGCCAGATACCAATTAAATTTGGTCATGAACACTACAAAATTATACCCAGAATAATAACTAGATGGTGTCAAAAGGGAAAGTTTGAATATAAAAAAGTAGGCAGGAGATACTATGTCGATAAGAATGTTTTTATAGAGTATGCCAGATTTCATTATTTCACCAAAGTGAAAAAGAAAAAAGATTAAATATCCACAATTTTTGAATTATCCCTGCATTTGCGGGGGTTTTTCTTGCAAAATATAAAAAAGGTGGTACAATTACGGTATGTTTGTTTTTTTGGTAATTCTGTTAATAGCAATTCTTTATTATTTGGGTAGCAAGTATGAAGATAGGTTTGCAATAAGCACTTTATCGATTTTACTTTTTGTGGTGGGTGGTGGAATGGGCTTACTTCTTATTGCTGGGGGGCTTTTTTTATTATATCAGATAATTACTAATTATAAAGAAATGGACGAGTTATTCAATTATTGTTCTGGCTCATTCTTTTTAATCCTTGTTGGTTGTCATTGGGTATATGGTGTTTATAAATTTGGTATAAAGAAAGATAATTCATGAAAGAAAAATGGAAAAACATTATATTAATAACTGCTTGTGTTGTTCTTTGTCTACCTTTACTTTCATTTTTGTGGAGCATTTTTGTTCTCTATTCAACTACTATAAAATACGGAGGTGAAGAGGTATTTATTCCACCGTCATTTCATAATCCTCAAGCCACACAAGAGGCAAATTATTGACTTTGTTTATTAAACTCTCTCCAAGCTTCATCGCTAACTGGTTGACTAATTAAGCCAGTTCTTGTTCCTTCTTTTAACATTTCCCTGACTTCTTCTTTGCTCATTTTTTCCATTGCTTTAAGTAACACCTTGAGTTTAGCCTCCTTTTTACTGGTGTAGTATACTGCTTTTAGTTTCTTTTCGTATTTATCAGCAACCGACTCTCTTAAAAATCTATCTTCTACCCTCTTTAGTGTTTTCTTTTGTTCTTCATTAAGATTGCTTACATTAAGATCATCGCCTAATACTTGTTTAACTGCTTGTTTTTTTGCTTCGTTTAGTGTTAATTCTCCTGCTTTGTATCTAGCTACTTCTTGTTTGACTGCTTGTTTTTCACGAGCAGTTTGTCTTAGTTGTTCTTGCTCTTGTTTTTCTGATAGATTACGCAGTGTTTCATCTTCACCAGAGCTGGTGTATCTTAAAAAGCGACCTAAGATACCGAATAATACTTTTTCTTCTACTATTTTTTGAATTGGTTCTTTTTCGCCAACAGTTTTTTCTGATTTTGACATCACTAGATTGCCGCCCATGTTTTTTCCTATATATTTTAAAAACTTCATGAGTTTTTGTTCTCCACCCACTGCCATTTCTTCTTCTGTGAATACTGTATCTTGATAAAAACTATCCCAAATATTTTCTCCTGATAAATATGTTTTTGTATCAAACAAGCTTTTTAATACTGGATTAAAACCCGGAACTGCCTCTGTCACGGTTGTGAACACACTGCTCATGCTTTTTACATAATCATGGAAGTCATCACCCTCTCCTTTACTTGCCATTTCATATGCAATAGCTCTCAAGGTTCTTTCACTATCAGATAATGGAAGTCTTAAATAAATTGCTTTGCCATTTTTTGCTCTCCCTAATAATAAGATATTATAATTTCTTTTGTCGTACTCGTTAATGCTATCCATTAATTCTTTATCTTCATCACCCATTTCACCCATGCCTTGCATGATATTATAAATAGCTGGTAAAAGTAATACTCCAATATTAACAAGTGTATTTACTCTAGTTTTTTTATCCATTACCGCCTCAATGTCTGATAAAATTCCTTCTTTAATAGCGTTGTAAAACAACATAATAGCACTAGCCTCTGAGTTTATTCCTGCTTTATTTTGATAATTTGGACTACCTAATCTATTTCTGATGATTGCAAAAGCCTCTTGATCATTAAACTTAGCTTTGCTACCTAGCCTTTTTTTATAATCTTGGTATTCTAAATAACCTGCGACTTTTGGGATCATTTCTGCTATCTCTCCTGTGGCAGTAAATGCATTAAAAAATGGGGCGAACATTTTAACCAATAAATTGGCGTCTTTGCTGTTTTCCATCCCAAACCTTGCCTCAAATGCTTTCTGCATTTTCACCCTGCTATCTGGAATTTCTTTAAGCCTTGTTTCTAGATTAAAAATTGAGTCTTCAATTATTACCCTTGCTTTCCTCATTTCTTCAATAGTGGCATTATTTTCACCTTTTACTATTCTATACGCTGTAGGAATAGCCTTTAGATAGTTTTTTAATTGTCTTGGGAGTTTCAGAGGGCTAAAAGCGCTAGTAAATGGATTGTTTCTGTAATACCTTTGAAAGTCTCTAAAAAAGAAGTTTGATATTTGAAAGCCAATATTAAAATTAATAAAAGCGGCTCTTGGTATTTTAGCCATAAAGCGTAAACTATTTAAAACAAAGTTAGTCGACACTGGGCTTTGATTGTAAGTAAAGATATCTGCCACTAATTTATCGACTTGATATGCTTTTTGAACACCATTATCATATAGAATTATTTCTCCATAAAGATTGCTATTTGATACCTTATCAAAGATTTTTTGCTTGTTTGCTCCCATTCTAAAACCTAATTCTTTAATGTCTTCTGGCAAGCTCTCTTGGTAAAATTTCACCAGTTCTTGTTTTGCATTGTTAATTTCTACCGCATTAATGATAGATAGGTTTTTTTCAAAGGTCGAAAAGATTGTGTTGGCAATTCCTTTAAATGTTCCAGACTGATGTTTAACTGCGGCAGTAAGTTTTGTACCCACATAATCAATCACTTGAAATGAGGCGTAGGCTGGGTTAGCCTCCATCATGGCTATTGTTTCTGGAGTATAAAAGCCTCCCTTTTTGGCATATTCAATCACTTCTTTATTAAATTCTCTAACTTGTCTTAGTGCCTCTTGATATTTTACATAATCATTACCGAGTGATTGCTCAAGATATTTTCTGCTTTCCTTTGCACTGTCATGGTCAAAGCCGAAAGGGTTGGCAATGCCTCCGTCTTTAGGCAAATATCCCATGAGGTCTTTATATAATTTTTCTCCTAATACTCTTTTAAAAGTTGCGTATTGCTCTGTGGCTGACATTTCGAAGATATCTTCTGGCAAATATTTTTCAATCTTACTCCAATTTTCATCTCCCATTCTCTCCATTGCTAGTTGGGCTGGGTTGGTAACTGCTCCGCGTTCATGGATAATGCGGTCATACATTGCAAATTCGTGCAAGATATTAATATCTAGTTTATTTTCATTCATGAAGTTAGAAAGCGGTCTGATGAATTTTTCTTTAAAGCCATTTATGATGTTTGATTTGTGACCTAAGTTTTCTAATGCGTGGATTGGGTTTGATACTGCACTTGGGTCAGATGATTGTTTTTTAGCCTTTTTATAATCTCTTCTAACCGCACTATCTTTTCTAAGTAACGCGACCGCCAGAGTAGTTAAAATGTCTTTGTTTTTCTCTTTGGCAGCAGCTAAAACATTTTCTCTCTCAATTTCTGCTTGTGCCGCCGTCTTTCTGACATTTTCACTTCTTACTTGTAAATACTCTCCTGTTGCTCCAAGATTAAGCATGTTTAGATACGCTTGTTGTACACTTGGTTTTTTATAAATATTTTCAAGCCATAATTTATCAAACTTGGGGGCTATTTGTTTTACTCCCTCAGGATTGGTTAACAATTCAGAAATAAATTCTGCATATAATTCAGCAGCAGAGTATCTGTATTTAGTGTAATTTTCGTTCTTAGACTCGTCGAATGGATTTCTTTTTTGAGTGAGTTTTTTTAGTTCTTCTTTTACTTCTTTATTAGTTAAAACCCTATTGAACATATCTTTCATTTGGGCTTTATCTGTCATTACTTTAGTTAATAAACTAGAGCGTTTAATAAAGCCAGTTGGCAACCAATCTATTAAATGTCCAATCTCGTGAGATAAAACCATATTCAAAAGTAGTGGATCATTTACTATAGCTTTGTTTATTTTAATGCCTTTTTCACCATCATTGTGCCAAAAGACACCTAGCTTTTTAGTAAGCTTTGACGACAATGTTGGATCTGCTCCTAATATTTGAGAAAATGCTATTAATTCTGGAGTTTTAATTCTTGTTTTGTAATTGCTAGCTCTTTTTTTAAGCTCTGCGATATCTTTGGCGTCACTCCAATTATGATCTTGTTTGATTGCAAATCCTCCATAAGAAGCACCCGCTTTAGGATTTTTAACTTGCGTTTCTTTAGATGCTTTTGGTGCTTTTGTTTCTTGTTTTGTTTCTTGCTTTACTTCTTGTTTGGTTTCTTTTGCTCCGTCTCCTTTTTGCTTAGATGACCCACTATCCTCATTCCTGTTTCCTCTGTCAGCCTCTTTCCGAAGCCCCTGAGGTAATTCTCCCTTTTTTGTTTGTC
>CAZMIQ010000044.1:7980-8249 GCA_964566525.1 uncultured Pseudomonadales bacterium
CTTCTGATTTGACATTTAATTCTCCGTTCACATAGGGAATGCTTTTTCCACCAATATTTATTGTCCCCACTTCTTTAATTATAACCTGAGATCCTCTTTTTAGCAAGAACTCTTGTTCATTTTCATGATACTTAAAAACTTGGTTAATATTAACCCCAAGCCCCTTTCCTGCTGGAATATCTATTTCATATATTAAGTTGCCTTTACCCATTGTGGAAAACTTTTTTACAAAGTCTAGTGAGAACGAGGTTGAGGTAAAAGCAGGCATT
>CAZMIQ010000045.1:0-6888 GCA_964566525.1 uncultured Pseudomonadales bacterium
ATTCCTTCGGCATTTTTATAACTTATTTCTTTTAGTTTTAATGCTCCTTCTAAAGCTACCGGATAATTAACTCCTCTGCCCAAAAAAAGAAAATTGTCAAACTTCGCGAACTTAGCAGCAATTTTAGCAATCTTATCTTTTTGTTTAAGAATTTCTGTTACCTTATTCGGAATATTTTCTAATTCACCTAATAGCTTAATTGAAGTATTTAGGCTCATATTCTTTCTTCTAGCTAAATGTATGGCAAGCAAGTTAATAGCCATTACTTGAGAAGTAAAAGCCTTAGTTGACGCCACTGCAATTTCTGGCCCAGAATGAACATATATCCCCCCGTCTACCTCTCTCGCAATCGTGCTGCCGACTACATTACAGATACCCAACACTTTGCCGTCTTTCTGGTGAATTTCTTTAATGGCTTCATAAGTGTCAGCCGTCTCACCTGACTGGCTAATAGCCAAATATAATTCATTTTCTTCTTTAATAATCTTCATGTATCTAAATTCAGAAGCAATTCTCACGCTCACACTTAGTTCAGCTAAATTTTCCAAAAGGTACATACCAATTAATCCCGCATGATAACTTGTGCCACAGGCCACAACCTTAATCTTTTTTAAATTATTAATTTCTTGCTTAGATAAATTCAAGCCGCCTAACATTACATTGCCTGATTTCAAATCTGATCGACCCATTAGACATCTCTTCAGACTTTCGGCCTGCTCGCATATTTCTTTCAACATGTAGTGACTGTAATTTCCTTTTTCATTTGCTTGAGCAGACCATGAAATCTTATCCACCTTCTTGCCCACTTCTTTCAAATTAAAATTTTTAATCATAAAATTATTTTTAGTCACCTTGGCAATTTCGCCGTCATTTAAATAGACGACATTTTTAGTCACATGCAAAAAAGCGTTAACATCACTCGCAATATAATTTCCATGCTCACCAATTCCCAAACATAATGGACTCCCTTTTTTTACTGCCCACAGGACATCAGGTTGCTTAGTGTTTAATATCACTATCCCATATGTACCATGAATAATTGCTAAAACTTGACTAATTGTTTTTTCGAAGTTATCATTTTCATATTTCGCCAAAAGATGAGCTATTACTTCACTATCAGTCTGGGATTTAAATTTAACACCCTCAGATTTTAGAGATTTCCTAATACTCTCATAATTCTCGATTATGCCATTGTGAGCAATCGCCCATTTACCATTCGTGCTTACATGTGGATGAGCATTAATGTCATTTGCTAAGCCATGAGTCGCCCAACGAGTGTGAGCAATACCAATATTGCCTTCCAAATCTTCAGGCACAATTTTCACCAACTCAGCGACTTTGCCAGCCTTTTTATAAGTTAAAATTTTATTTTTGACCATTACGCTTAAACCAGCCGAATCATAGCCACGATACTCCATTTTTTTCAAACCATAAAGTAAAATCTCTCTCACTGATTTCTCACCCACATAACCAATAATGCCACACATATATATCCTTTTAATTTAATTTATATATTTTAATATATTAAACCTCAAAAAGGGATTTTTGTCAAGTCTTAATCATAAACTAAGACTTGCAAAAAAATTGTTTTCAGCATATAATCAAAAAATATGTCCAGCTCATTAATTTTTCAAATCACTATTTTTATTTTTTGTTTTATTCTTGTTTGGTACAGTTCAGACATCGTTGTCACCACCATCTCCAGTCTTTCAAAGTCGTGGCGATTACCAGCTTTCACTGTTTCATTTTTTATTTTGGGTCTTTTAACTTCACTGCCAGAAATTACCATCAGCGCGGTAGCACTCATGAATAATGATCCAGTGATTATTGCTGGCAATCTTCTAGGTGGAGTTATTATTATGTTCTTGGTCGTTATTCCATTATTAGGCTTAATTGGTAATGGCGTAAAAATTCCCACTCAACTAGACAAAAAACTTTTAGTCAGCACCCTTATCGTCGTCGTCGCCCCAGCCTTTCTGACCGCTGATCAAAAAATCAGTCAATGGGAAGCTGCCTTTTTAATTTTATTATATCTTAGTTTATTAGTTTTCTTCTCATTTCGTCAATCTTTTTTCAGTAAAATCAAGCACAGCTTCAGTCGAAAAAAAACCAATAGTCATAAATTTCTTTTTAAAATCATTGTCGGAGTTCTAATCTTAATTGCGGCCAGTTATCAAATCGTTCAATCAACAATCTACTTGGCTAATTATTTTTCCATCTCATCTTTTTTTGTTGGTTTAATTATTATTGCTCTAGGGACCAATATACCAGAAATCGCCATTATTTTTCGCTCTGTCAATAAAAACAAAAAAAGCGTAGCTTTGGCTGACTATTTAGGTTCCGCTAGCTCTAATACTTTATTGCTTGGAGTATTTACCATAATATACGGGAAAACCATTCATCTTCCCGCCCATTTTTTTCAAAGATTTATGTTTCTTGCCTTAGGTTTAATTCTATTCTTTTTTTTTGCTCGTTCAAGAAATCATCTCTCCCGTTTAGAAAGCTTAATTTTATTATCACTATATTTTATTTTTGTCATTATAGAAATATATATATTGACACAATAAAAAACGTCGCTAATGCTTTCTCAGTTTATTGATAATCATATCAATTGCCACCTGATTTTCGCCACCTCTTGGTACAATCATATCCGCATATCGTTTATTGGGCTCAACAAATTCTAAATACATTGGCTTTACAGTCTGTAAGTATTGATTCTTAATCTCGCTAAAAGATCTACCTCTATCTCTAATGTCTCTTTCAATTCGACGCAATAATCTTTCATCAGCATCAGTTTCCACGAAAACTCTAATATCAAAAAGCTCACGTAATTGTTTGATTGCAAAAATTAAAATTCCTTCCACAATCAATATTTTTGCGGGCTTAACAATTTCATCCTTTGCCAAACGAGTATGTTGAGTAAAATCATAAGCAGGTTTTTTGATCGGTAAATTATTTTTTAATTGATTTATATGATCTATTAATAAAGAAAATTCAATTGAATTAGGGTGGTCATAATTTGTTTTAATTCTCTCCGGCAAACTCAAATGAGACTGATTACAATAATAGGCGTCTTGTTCGATAATTACTGCCTGCCCTGAAGGAAAAGCCTCTTGAATTTTTTTGGCAATTGTGCTTTTGCCACTTCCTGTGCCTCCAGCTATGCCCACTAATATCATTTTACCTTTCTTATTACTTTTGCCGCTTATTATAACAAATTTTATCTTTAAAAAAGCATTGGTTTTTAATTAGATTAGTGATATAATCAATCATTAAATAGAAAGCTTTATGAAAAAAAAACTTATCATTTATGAATCAAAAACTGGCAATGCCAAACAATATGCTCTCTGGCTACAGCAAGCCTTATGTTGTGAAATTTATCCTCTTTCACAATTAAAAAATCTTAATTTATCACAGTATGACGTAATCATTTTTGGTAGCTGGATTTTAGGATCGCAACTTCAGGGATGGGAAAAAATCAATCCTCAGCTAAATCAGCTTGTCAATAAGCACATTTGTATTTTTTGCGTCGGCATGTCTTTAGTTAATCAAAATAATCTAGATGCTGTCATTAATAAAAATTTCACTTCAGAAGAAAAGGCTAAGTATAAAATATTTGGTCTCAGAGGTAATTTAATTATTGACAAACAAAACTTTTTCATTAAATCTTGTTTTAAATTATTTAATTTTACTCTTAATAATAAGTTGAAAAAAAATAAAGCAATCAAGCCTGAAGAAAAAGAAATTCTCACCGCTATCAGTGGAGATATTAAACCACTTAATCGAGATGATCTCAAACCAATTATCGCCTACCTGCAAACACTCACTTAATGTAATAATTATTAATTAGAGATGTACTAATACATGAAAATGAAAAACGCCAAAAAAATAAATAAAATATTAAAATTAATAGTCAGTCTCATCCTTTGCCAATTACCTGGCTTAATTGGATCATTTTTCACTCTTCAGGCCATTCCTAATTGGTATGCATATCTTAATAAGCCCATCCTTAATCCGCCTAATTGGTTATTCGCTCCAGTTTGGACACTAATCTATTTATCATTAGGTATTTCATTTTTTTTAATTTGGCAATCTAATCAATCTCAGATTAAGAAAAAAATGGCTTATTATGTTTTTTTTGTACAACTGATTCTTAATGCTTTCTGGTCAATCTTTTTTTTCGGTCTTAGAAGTCCACTTCTAGCTTTGATTGAAATTATCTTTTTATGGATCATTATCGCTTGGAACATAAAATTATTCTATCAACTTCATCGTCTTGCGGGATTAATACTCATTCCATATTTACTCTGGGTTACCTTTGCTACCTATTTAACCTTCAGTATATTTTTGCTTAATTAATCATGCCTCAAAAAAATAATCTCAGTGATGAAGAATTAGTTAATAAAATAAAAAATGGAGACTTAGACGCTTTCACCTTTTTAATTAAACGCTATGAACATAAATTACTACGTTATGCCAGTTTCTTATGTTTTAATCAAAATTTAATTGATGACATTGTCCAAAATAGTTTTATCAAAGCCTATCAAAATCTCAATCAATTTGACGAACAAAAAAAATTTTCTAGCTGGATTTATCGTATTGTACATAATGAATCAATCAATCAAGGTAAAAAAGCTAATCATGAAGTGATCATCGAAGATTTACAATGGCTTTCACTAGCCAGCAACGAAAATATTCTCAATCAAATTGAAAAAGAAGAAAAATCAACTCGACTTAAAAATATCTTACAAACTATGCCCACCAAATATTTAGAAGTTTTATGGCTACATTATTTTGAGGAGAAAAGCTATCAAGAAATTGCAGAAATTTTAAAATTGAATATTAGTTTAGTTGGAGTCAGAATCAATCGAGGTAAAAAAATGATTAAAAAAATATTAACAGAGGAAAATTTATGAGTCAAAAAGATTTAGCCCAAGCAATCATTAAAAAAATTAAAAAAGAAAAAATTAAAGTCAAGCCAAAAATTTGGTTTACCCTTTATAGTACGATTATGGTTTTGGCTGTTGTCACCTCACTTTTTATTCTAAGTTTTTTACTTAATTCAATTATTATAAAAATTCAATTAAATTATTCTCAAGCTTGTTGGCATTTACAAGAATTATTTCGTTTACATTTTTGGCAAACATTTCCATGGTGGCAATTAATCACTGCTATAATTTTATTTATCATTAGTTTTGCCATTAGTTTGAAATTTGAATTTAGCTACCGCATTAAGCTTTGGCATTGGCTGATAATTTTTTTCATTTCTGTTATTCTTTTATTCGCTTTAATGCTTTTTAGTAAATTTGAACACACTCGACTTTATTACTGGAATCAAGGTAAAAGATGCGCCGGCAATTGTCGGCAATTGTCACCGATGCATACTCCTAAGTGTAATAAATTAATTAAATAGTTGTATTAATAATAGAAATACAACGTTGTAATATTAATTAGTTTATTAATTAACAATTATTAGAAAGTCACATGCAAAATAAATTTTTAGCTATCTCAGCTGCAGTAACTTGTCTCGTTTTAGGTTTAGTTTTTGGCCAAGGATATTTGTCCAATCAAGTTTCAGCTCAAGATGAAGTCATTAGCACGTCAACCTGCGGTTGTCAAGCTGGCGGGAGTTGTCAAAAAGGAAATGGTACTTGCACTAATCCAGAAGGTTGTCAAAGAATGCAAAAGGGCGATGGCACTGGTGGCGGCAAACAAGATGGCACGGGTCCACGCGCTCAAGCAGGCAGTTGCTTAAGAGTTCAATAATTCAAATACTTATTGCTGTTAATAACTCTCGTAAAACCTACGAGAGTTATTTTTTGCCTTATATATTTAAACTTAATGACGCTAAATCTTATTTTAATTACTTTAGTAATTAATGATGTTTAATGCTTTTGTGCGGCTCTATAGCCGCACCACATATCAACTATTAAACTTGCTGTTTTTCGCACCTTGCAATTCTCCAATTTTCATGCTAAAATAAGTCATTAAACCAAGCCATTATTTTTATGTATAAATTAAAAAAAACAACATCATTTTTACATTTGACTAAATTTCTAGTAATTATTTTCGCCTTTATTTTTTTTTCAGCTACCCACCTTTTCGCCCAAACCACCATGCAGTCATGGAACGGTTGTCGTGATTTAGCTACTCCTACAGGCACTAATTTCACTCAAGGCCCAATTCTCACTGATGAAAGGTGGTGACACTGACATTTGTGCTGGCAAATCTACTTTTGATGGTAATGGCTCAGCCACTCCTTCCAATCAATTTGGCACTGGTACTTTTGGTGATTGTCGAGATCCTCGTGTTGGTGGTGTTACTCCCTGTACGGCTGGGTCCACTACTTGTGGTTATTACTATAACTGGCAAGCGGCAATGCAACATGATAGTGCTTATTACAATGCCACCTACACCGGTCCCACTGGCTTAGTGCAAGGCCTCTGTCCTGAAGGCTGGAGCTTACCAACTAATACTGGTGCTTATAGCTTTGCTGCTTTACACACCGCTGCTGGTTCGCCAAATATTGGTTTTTGGCAAACACCTGGTAACTGGAAAGGAACTATATCAGGATACTCAGTTTCTAACGGTACATTAGATTATCAAGGAATACTTGGTTATTATTGGACGGGAAATTCATATAGTAATAATATAGAATCATATTCATTAGCTTTCGATAGTGGTGGTTATTATCCAACTTATAGTTATAAAAGCAACGGATATACTATTCGCTGCCTTAAAAACTATGAAGGTGAAACACCTTATCGAATTACCGACGATGGAAAAGAATATGAAGTCATTAAATTATTAGAAAGCGGCACTTTTCACAAACCTGATGGCGTTAATGAGGTTGATGTTTTAGTAGTGGCTGGCGGCGGAGGGGGAGGA
>CAZMIQ010000045.1:6898-8125 GCA_964566525.1 uncultured Pseudomonadales bacterium
GTGGTGGCGGCGGCGCAGGCGGACTTATACATCAAGAAAATTTTTTACTTAATAATGACAACTATTTAGTTACAGTGGGATTTGGCGGCGCTGGAGCAATTTCTGGAGGAGGCGCTCAAAGTGGCCAAAATGGAGGAAATTCAATTTTTAGCACTTTAAACGCAATTGGCGGAGGTGGAGGGGCATCTTCAAATGCTGGTGCTAGCACTGGTGCGGGTAACGGCGGCTCAGGAGGAGGAGGCACTTATGGCATCGCTGGAAACGGAATTAGTGGGCAAGGATATGACGGTGGTGGTGGTCATGGAGGTGGCGGTGGTGGAGCTGGAGAAAAAGGCGAAGATTCAAAAATAACCTCATCTTATTGTGGTAAAGGCGGCAAAGGTAAAAACATTTTTGGACAATGGTATGCTGGAGGTGGAGGTGGAGGTGGATACGACATTGTGTGCATAGGAGGCTTAGGAGGAGGAGGAAATGGCAGCATAAGTAGCACATACTCACTTGGACAATCAGGAGTAGATAATACTGGAGGGGGAGGTGGTGGTGGAGGGGGAGATACATATCCTGGCGGCAACGGCGGTTCCGGCATCGTCATCATCCGCTATGAAATCAGTAGTTTTAATCTTAACATTAATAATAGCAGCTCTAATATCACCCCCACCAAAACTACTTCACAATTCACCCTCTCCGGCACCCTTGACTACCCCGATGACGGCGACGCCACCAGTGTGGCAGTCTCTGCCACCATTGGTGGCATTAATCGAAGTGTTAATGTGCCAGTTAGCACCAATATGGCTTGGCAATTATCATGGAACTACAATGACTTAAGCGAAGACGAATATACTGATCTTGAATTTACTGCCACTAGCAACAGTAGTGAAACAGAAGAAACTACCAGTATCTATACTGGTAAAATCATTATTGACAAAACTCCTCCCACTTGCGGCAGCTGGTCGCCAGCTGAGAGTCCTTGGAAAGTCAGTGGGGGAGAGACTTTCACTTTAACCAGTTCCACTGATGTAGGCGGCAGTGGCTTAGCCACTGCCTCAGCTAGTCTTTCTTGTTCCACTGGTCCCCTGCATGGTGACACTTGCCCCGTCACTATCTTTGACAAGACTGGTAATGATCAAATTTGCCCTTCTCCCATCAATAGAGTCGATATCTTTGCTCCTAACTTAACTGTCACTCCAGCCATTACTGGCTGGCAAGGAGATAAACAAGACATTATTG
>CAZMIQ010000046.1:0-7999 GCA_964566525.1 uncultured Pseudomonadales bacterium
TTTACTGCTAAGTCTGATATGCCTGCTTTCGAAGAAACTGGGGCGGGTGATGCTTTTGCTAGTGGTCTAGTGAGCACAATAATTTATGAGCGCACGATTGATGAGGCTTTACAAGCAGCTTTAAATAATTCTGATTCGGTCATTCGTCACATTGGAGCGAAAAAGGGGCTTCTGAGCTTTTAGTTGATAATTGGTAAAAATTTAGTTATTAGGTTTGTTTTTAAGTATTTTTTCGTAAATTTTTATTATTTTGTCGGTGGTTTTGCCGATTTCAAAGTTTGCTAAGTTGGCTGGGATAAGTTGCTGTAAAGCTTTAATTTTATCTTGATGAGATAATAGGTCAATTACTATCTGGGACATTTGAGCCTCGTCGTTTTCTTTAATTAAGCAGCCAGCCTGACCGATCATTTCGGCTAAACCTCGCGAGTTATAAGCGACCACTGGCAACTGATGCAACTGAGCCTCTAGAGCAGTTAGACCTTGAGTTTCGCTCATGCTGGCAGTAATAAAAAGTTGACCTAGGTAATAATAACCTTTATTAAGCAATTTTTGATGAGGAATTTCGCCAAGAAAAGTGACAGCCTGATCTAAATTCATTTTTTTGACTAAATGTTTAATTTCTAAAAGAGCAGGGCCCTTACCGATAATCAATAAATGCGACTTTGGTTCGGCTTGATGTACTTGGTAAAAAATTCTGAGAAGTCCGTCAAAGTTTTTTTCCGCACTCACTCTACCGACTGTGAGTAGAACTTTTTTGTTTTCAATTTTATATTTTTTTTGTAGAGACAAAAGATTTGATGAATTTAGGGTGCGGGTCGTTAATTCGATACCATTAGGGATGGTAATAATTGGTTCTTTGAATTGCCAGTGTTTTAAATCTTTGGCGACGAATTTGGAAGGAGCAATAATATAATCGGCTTTAGAATAAAATAATTTAGCACTTTGCCAACCCCACTGCGATAATCTTTGGGCAGCTTTTTTAATTTTTATAATGCGCAAATACTGAGGATCCATATAGTAAGTGTGAAAAGTCATTACGAGAGGTAATTTATGTAGCCTGGCATAAGTAATCCCCATGAGACCAATAGACATTGGAGTCATGACGTGAGCGAGATCGATTTTAAATTTGGCCAGTTGGTGATGAAACTTAGGTGTCCAAATGGCCATGCGTAAATCAGGGTAAAAACCAGTAGGAAATGAACGCAGCCAGAGGATTTTAACTGAAGGAATGGAAAAATTGGTTAATAAAAAATTGGCTGGTCTAGGAGCGACAATTAAAACTTCGTGGCCGGCTTTGGCTAAAGCTTTGGCTAAACTAATAGTGCTAGTAACAACGCCATCAGTTTTAGGATAAAAGGTATCAGTAAATAAAGCAATTTTCATGTAGCGACCTTAATATTTTTTAACTCAGTCATATCAGTAGCTTGCTCGGGGTTTTTGTCGTCTCGCCACTTGATTAAACGGGGAAATCTGAGACCGAAGCCACTAGTATGTAGATTTGATTTAGTAATTTCGTCAGCGGCAATTTCAGCCACTAAATGAGGTGACAACCACTTATCTGGAGCAATATTTTTATTAACTTTATAATTAGCTGGCTTAGTGGTGGTTTGTAAAGTTTTGATACGTTCAGCTAATTCCTTGAAAACTTCGTCAGTAAGACCAGTGCCCACTTTACTGATGGTAAGAAATTCTCCCTGATGATTTTTGAGACCCACTAGAAAAGCACCGACGCCGAAGGCATGTCTTTTACCTTTGCCAGCATAAGTGCCCATGACGACTAAATCAAGAGTGTCGTTTAATTTACCTCTAGTACCCTCTTCTTCTTTAATCTTAACCCAACTCCAACCTTTGCGACCACTTTGATAAACACCATCACTCATTTTGGCAATCATGCCTTCGAGACCCATTTTTAATTGATCACGATGATATTGATGAAGGAGAACTGGATCGCTGGTAACAATGAAGGGAGTTAATTCGAGGCAAGGAGCGGCGGAGATAATGGCTTGTAAGAGCTTTTTGCGTTGACTTAGAGGCAGAAGCAAACACTCTTTTTGATTAAGATAAAGCAAATCAAAAATGTAAAACTTAATTGGCAATTGCTTTGATTTTTCTGCCACCTGATGTTTTCTTCTTCTGGTCATCATTTCTTGGAAAGGTAAAAACTGACCAGTGATTTGATTGTAACCAATGGCTTCTGAATCTAGAATAGCGGACTCAACTGGCAGAATTTCGGCTAAAGTATTTAATTCAGGCAACATAGCTGTGACATTTTCTAAATTTCTGGTGAAAGCGGCTACCTTAACACCAGCTGGAGTTTTTTTCAAATGAATTTGAATTCTCATGCCGTCATATTTAGGTTCAGCAATAACTTCATTCATTTTTTCAATGATTTCATGACTGGAATTTAATCTTTGACATAAGGCCAAAACTACTGGCACTCCGACTTCGATTTGATATGTGGCTGCCAATGACTGCCATCGATCAACAGACGAAGATGATAATAATTGCAAATAAGACTGAGCTAATAAACCGATGTCGGCTTTTTTTTGATAGATTTCTTCTAACTGCTTACTTTCGCTTTTGTCCCCAACGGCTGCCCAGGACAAACTATCTAAAATCGTCATGGTAGAAAAACCAAGTCTTAGTTTGCCAATCACAATCCGACTAATGATTTTCGCGCTAATACTATCGACTTGTGATAAAAGTTGGCTCAATAAATTTAATTTAATTTCTTGTGAACCTTCGCCGCTGGCAAGAGCGAGAGCAAGTAATTTTTGATAAACTTCATCGATGGTTAATAAACTATTTTTTTCTGGCCATAAATCGCGATGAATGTGAGCGCAAGTTTCCCCCCAATCACCCAATTGTTGATGGATTTTTTTAACTTGAGTGGCAATACTGTCTTCATCTGCTTGACCAAACATATCAAAAGCCAAACCATCTCCAGATAAGCCGCCATTTTGTTGGATAATTATAATTAAACTGCGAGCAATCATTTTTTCTGATAAGTAAAACTCCAATGATTCATAGGGCGGCTTGAGTTGTCCTTCGATTAAATTAGCAACTTGCCAAGCACTAGTTGGTTCAATTTGTCGCCATAAAGCGGCTAATAATTGGGTAATTTTTAGTCTGGCGCTCTCTTTTTCTATTTGACTTAGAGTCTCTGCTAAAATTCTAAATTCCATGCGGCAATTATACTATAAAAATCACCCTTGACAAATTGAGTTTTTTTTCGTAAGATACGGTATGTTTAAATTTGATAAAGTGTCCAAATTTTTTAATGATGATGAAAAGATTGCGGTGCAAGATATTTCTTTTCAGGTAGATGACGGAGAGTTTGTTTTCTTGACTGGTCATTCTGGGAGTGGTAAAACTACTCTCTTGCGTTTGCTTTTGCGTGAATATAAACCGACGGAAGGCGATATTTTCTTCAATGATTATAATTTAAGAAAAATATCTAGAAGGAAAGTGAGTAAGTTGCGCCGACAGATTGGGGTAGTTTTCCAAGATTATCAGTTATTGGATGATTTGAATGTCTATGAAAATATTGCTTTACCACTAATTATTGCCAAACAAAGTCGCAAAGAAATAAAAAGCCGTATTGGCGAATTGTTAAAGCTTTTAGGTTTAACTGGTTATGAAAAGGCTTTCCCTTCAGAATTGTCTGGTGGTGAAGCTCAAAGAATTAGCTTGGCTAGAGCTTTAGCGACAGCGCCGAAAGTTATCTATGCTGATGAACCAACGGGAAATTTAGATCACCAAAATGCTTTTGATATTATTAATTTGCTTAAAAGCGTTAATCAGTATGGGACAACAGTGATTGTGGCAACTCATAATCTAGATTTTGTGCGGCAATTTCCAGAAAGTCGGCAATTGGTCTTGGAAAAAGGTCGTTTGGCTAAAGACAGCAAGGCGCCAACGATTAAAAAAATTGACTTGAGTGAAGTTAAATCAGAGACTGAAGTTAAAAATAAAGAAAAAATTGAAGCAGAACAGAAAGTTTCCAAGCTGGATAAAAAACAAAGTCAAGCAGTTGAAGATAAGAAAAAATCAATCAAAATCAAAGAAAAGAAACCTGAAACGAAAAAGGAGGTTGTATGAGCACAGTTTTTTCTAGTTGGAAAAATTTAAGACGAACTCCATATCAGAGTTTAACGGCATTATTAGTGGTTATTACTACCTTTTTTATGGTTTATCTTTTTACAACTTTTTTATTTTTTGGTGAAAAGATTTTGAGCCATTTCGAGACCAGACCACAGATATTAGTTTTTTTTAATACTGAAGTGAGTGATGCAGAAGCGACTAAAACTGCGAAGTTAATCACTGAATTAGATTATGTATCTTCTGTGGAAGCAATTCTTAAAGAAGAGGCTATGGCAAGTTATATTGAGGAAGTGGCCAATCAACCAATACTCACTGAACTATTAACGCCTGAATTATTTCCAGTGAGTTTGAAAATTACAGCTAAAACACCAGAAGGTTTAGATTTAGTAAGGCAAGAAATTGAGAAAGTAGATGGTATAGATGAAATTGATTATCGCAAAGATGTAATTGACCAGTTTCTAGTTTGGACGAATTTACTCAGAGATATCGGCTTAGCAACTTGTATACTTTTTACTATTCAATTTATGCTAGTAATCATGATTATTACTGGCATGAAAGTAGTGAGTCGGCGAAGAAGTATAAATATTATGAGTATTCTAGGTGCTTGGAGATCATCAATTAAAGGTCCGTTCATCCGTGAGGGAATGTGGTTGGGATTTTTGGGTAGCCTAATTGCCTTTGGTCTAGCTCAATTAACTCTATATTATCTTTCCCCTGCCATTATAGCCTTTGTAGGTGAAATAGAAATTTTACCGTTGCCAAGTCAATTTTTATTAATTCAAGTAGCAATTGGTTGTCTGTCATCTGCTATCTTAGCAGCGCTAGCTGCTTGGGTGGCTACTACTCGTTTAATTAAAAAATGATCATGAATTTATTTAAATTACCATTGATTGGCTGGTGTTTTCTACTAGTTTTTTTGGGTATAAATCACAACTTGGTGTATGCCAATAATTGCGAAGAAGATTATAAGTGTATTGTAATTGAAGATGATGATGAAAGAGCAATTTGTGTCGATAATAAAATTTCTTGTTACCAGAAAAAAATTGATGACAGTAAAAATCAACAAAAAACTTTGAGTGGCGAATTGTCATATATTGATAATCGGATTCGCATTCAGGAAATGCAAATTGAAAAAACAAGATTGGATATTGTCAGAGCAAAAAAAGAGGCCGAAGTATTATCGAATCGTATTGAGAATTTAAGTGAATCGATGGAAAAACTAGCTGAAATGCTCACAACCTTAATTGCTCAGTCATATAAATCACAGCATGTTTCAAATTTGGAGATATTTTTGGCGAATGAAAGCTTTACAGCGGCAGTAAACAAAAAACAAAGTGGAGAAATTGCTAATTTACATACAAGCAAAATTCTTTTCCGGTCAATGGAAGAAAAATTAGATTTTAATGTAAAGCTGGAAGAGCGAGAAAAACTACAAATAGAACTTGAAAAAAAGACACAGCAATTAAAAACTCAACAAGCTAATTTAGAAAAACAGAAAGAAGAAAAAGCGATTCTATTAGCCCAAACCAAAAATGATGAAAAAACCTATCAACGATTAATGGAAGAGGCGAGAAAAGAAGCCGAGGCTTTTCGTCGATTCGCTGCTAGTACTGGAGGAAGTTCGTGTTTGGGTTCTTCACCAGGAGATGGGAGCAATGGTTGGTTTTATTCGCAGAGAGACCCGCGCTGGTGTCGACAATATATTGGTGGCTCTAAAATGACAGTAGGTGAAGTAGGTTGCTATATCACGGCAGTGACAATGGTTCATCGTAAAACTGGCAGCTCGCTAAGCCCAAGTATTTTCGCGGCAAATAAAAATTATTTTTTTTCAAATACGGCTTTAATGACTACACCACCAGCTCCAACTGGTTACACTTATAAACGCTATGATTATTTTAAAACAGAACTGATTGATAATGAATTAAAGGCTGGTCGACCAGTAATCGTGCATGTGAGAACTAATAATGGCTATGGAGGTCATTTTATAGTTTTAATTAGTGGTGAAGGTGGTAATTATCAAATGCATGATCCGTGGCATGGTCCAGATTTAAATTTTAATAGATTTTATAGCACTGGCATCATCACCAGCTTGAGGATATTTACTCAGTAAAAAATTAATAATGACTAGAAATAAAAAGTTCGTAATTGATAGAAAACATAGCTTGTGATTTTCGTTTTTTTATGGTATACTCGCGCCTATCTTAATTTATGAAAAAACAAAAAAAAATTGTTAGAAGTTTTATTTGGATTTTAGGACTATTTTTAGTCGCTTTTTTCTTAGCTTTGCCAACTAAGTTTTCTTGGCAGATCGGTGCGAATAAAATTGATTTTGACAAAAACCAATTAGCTTTGCCTGTGTTAGGGAAAAAATATTCTTTTGATTTACCTTTAAAAAAAGGCTTGGATATTGCGGGTGGAGTACAGCTAATCATGCAGGCTGACATGAGCAAAATTGAAGCAGAAGATCGCTTAGAGGCTTTGCGAGCCGCAGTCGAAGTAATACGAAGTCGGATTGATGCTTATGGTTTAGCAGAACCGATTATTCAAACGGCAATCAATGGAGACGATTATCGCATTATTGTGGAATTACCTGGTTTAACGGATATCGATCAAGCCTTATCGCTAATTGGCACAACGGCAATGATGGATTTTCGCTTACAAAATGAACAAAAGGCGCAAGAAATTGCAACGATGTCGGCTACTACTGAAATGGAACAAATGAATCAATATTTTTACTTTCTGGAATCATTTGAAGAAACTCAACTCCAAGGAAAAATGTTGAAAAAAGCGACGGCTACTTTTGATTCACAAACTAGACAACCAGTGATAGCGCTACAGTTTACTCCTGAAGGGAGAGAGCTTTTTGCCCAAATTACTAAAGAAAATGTTAATCGGACTTTAGGTATTTTTATCGATGGCTGGCCAGTAACTTTACCAAAAATTAATACGGCAATTTTAGATGGGAATGCGATTATTTCTGGTAATTTTTCGGTTAAGGAGACGCAAGAATTAGCGATTCAACTCAACTCTGGCGCTTTGCCAGTGCCTTTGGAAATTATGAGTCAAAGTCAAGTAAGTGCAAGCTTGGGAGAAGATAGTGTGCAGCAAAGCATTTTTGCAGGAATTGTGGGTTTAATCTTAGTTTCATTATTTATGATTTTAAATTATGGGAAAAAAGGTCTAATTGCTAATTTTGGCTTATTGATTTATACCGTGATTATTTTGGCTTTTTATAAAATTTTTGGAATTACTCTTTCTCTCCCGTCGATTGCAGCTCTAATTTTGTCGATTGGGATGGCAGTTGATGCTAATATTTTAATATTTTCGCGCTTGCAAGAAGAATTACGTTTGGGTAAAACCTTAAATCAAGCGCGCGAATTAAGTTTTGGTCGGGCTTGGGACAGTATCAGAGATGCTAATGTCATTACTTTAATGATTGCGCTCATCCTCATTAATCCATTAGATTTTCCTTTTCTTAATAGTAGTGGCTTAATCAGAGGGTTTGGCATCACTTTGTTTTTGGGCGTTTTAACTGGTCTATTTACCGGTGTGTTCATTACTAGAAATTTGTTAAGAATTTTTATTAGAGAATCAGATAATTCACCAATTACACAAATTCAGGGAGAAAAGCTATGAAATTTTATCGTCATTACTGGATTTATTTTATAGTGTCGGCTTTTTTCATTTTACCTGGGCTATGGTCGCTATTTAATCATGGTTTAAAACTGGGAATTGATTTTACTGGCGGTTCACTTTTGACTATTTCTGCTAATGAAGCAACGCAAGCGGCTTTATTAACTGAAACGCAAGTGAGACAATTGGCAGGAAATGACTTTAATCTAGCGAGCGTCAAAATGACTTCTGATGAGCAAGTGATTTTACGTCTCTCTCCGCT
>CAZMIQ010000047.1:0-654 GCA_964566525.1 uncultured Pseudomonadales bacterium
ACAAAGTTTGAAGAGCCGAAGCCCCGACCGTAAGGTCGTGGGAGCGGCTTCACTACTTGTGGTTATTATTATAACTGGCAAGCAGCCATGCAACATTCAACTGCTTATTACAATACTACCTACACTGGTCCCACCACCAATGTCCAAGGACTGTGTCCTGAGGGTTGGAGGATGCCTACCAGTAATACTGGCGGTGATTTTGCCACTTTGCACACTGCCGCGGGTTCCCCAGCGACTGGTTTTTGGCAAGGAGGTAATTGGAAAGGACCTTTTTCTGGTCGCTGTCTTTCGACGGGAAGCTTGAACACTCAGGATAGCTACGGCTATTGGTGGAGCAGTAAGCCTAATAGTACAACCTATGCTTATCACATGATCTTTAATTCAAGTGCTGTTAATCATAGTTACGATGACAGTAAAAGCTATGGGTTTGCTATTCGCTGTTTAAAGAATTAAACTTGAAGTCAATACAAAATTGGTGTCGCATATCATGCGACCACAATTTTGCCTAAATGCAGTGACTTTTTCAATCACGGGGAATCGCCAGACTGAAAGTCTAGCGCCCCGCCTCAGCGGGGTATTTCCCGGGATAGAAAGTCGCTGCCAGGCGAAAATTAGGATTTGCATAAAATATGAAAAAATTAGATAATATTTATC
>CAZMIQ010000047.1:754-7979 GCA_964566525.1 uncultured Pseudomonadales bacterium
GGAAACCGGAAACCGGAAACCGGAAACCGGAAACCGGAAACCGGAAACCGGAAACCGGAAACTTAATAAATTATTTAGATTTGAAAAATAATCGAGTGTTTGCAGCTATTAATCGCCATTTTTATGTGAATAAAAATGGCGATTAATTTTTTTGGTATCAATTAGCTTTAGTTCTTTAAAAAAAGCACCTTACTGCTTTAAAAGTCGCAGGTAAATTAATCAAGGTTAATTTAAAGTGACTATTTTAATTCAGTAGTTGCCTTGAGTAATTAGCTTAAGGTAATCAAGCTGTTTACTTCCGCTTTTAAGGAATTAAACACCAATTAAAAACTACTTATATTCGTTGGTTTTTCTGGCAACTGTAATTCGACGGGAGGCTTGAACAATCAGGGCAGCAATGGCAACTGGTGGAGCAGTACGCCTTTCAGCACAACCTACGCTTATCGCATGAACTTCAATTCTAGCACTGTTCTCCCCAGCAACAACAACAATAAGAACAACGGGTTAACTGTACGCTGTCTAAAGAACTAAACTTGTTGAACTATGATTAATTATGATTATGGCTGATTAAGTATGAATGTTGAATTAGGATTTACATGTTTTTTGAACTAGGATTTATGACTATTGAACTAAGATTGACTATGAGCGAGTAATGGGTTATGCCAATACCTGAACTAAGGTTGTTGATTTTTTCTTTTCATTAATCGTTTAAATTCCAGACTTTTTGCCCCAAAGTTTATTAATAAACCCACTTCTAATTTATAAGCTTCCAAGTAATTAATTGCTTGCGCTAAATAAATATCTTCCAATTTGATTACTGCTTTGATTTTAACCATAATTTTATCTTCAATAAAAAGGTCGACACTTCTCGTGTCTACTTTTTTACCTTTATAGTTAATCGTCATTTCATGTTCTCTGGAAAAGCTAAGATTATTATCTTTAAGTTCAATAGCTAGGGCTTTTTGATAAATTAATTCTTGAAAACCATTGCCTAGAGTATTGTGTACTTGAAAGCAAGCATTAATAATTTTTCCAGTTAGGTTGGAGTATTTATATTGACTATTAGTCATAATTACATTTATTTTGTTTGCTAATCATAGTTTTCATTTCAATCATAAAAATCATAGTTCAAGATGTTATGATATTTATTATATTATGTTTTAATTATAATTATCAAAATCAATATGAGTATATTTATTTAATCAGTAAAATAAAAAATTGCCCCACTTTTTGTCATTTTCTTATCACTTTTGTGAATATGCGCTAGTATCGCTTTTGTCGTCAGTGAGCCAAAAATTAGAGAGGTGTTTGCAGCTGATTTTCGTGATCGAGTGGTTCATCATTTTATTTATCGTGAAATTATTGATTTCTGGGATAAAAGATTTATTTATGACTCATATTCTTGTCGGAATAATAAAGGGACGCACTTTGGTATTAAAAGAATGTCTAAATTTTTAAGAGCGGTAAGTAGTAATTATCAAGCTGAAGCGTGGATTATGAAATTAGATTTGAAAAGTTATTTTATTAATATTGATAGAAATATAATTTGGCAAAAATGCCACTGGGGAGTACAAAAGCAATTTAGAGGTGATCATCAAAAATACTGGCGACAAACACTGCTTTATTTACTACGGATAGTTATTTTCGCCGATCCTACACTTGAAGTTGAAATTAGGGGAGATAGATTATTGTGGCACAAATTGCCTAGAAATAAAAGTCTTTTTTATGCACGAGGAAACTGTGGTTTTCCAATTGGTAATTTAACTTCCCAGCTTTTTTCTAATATATATTTGCATGGTCTTGATTGTTTGATTAAACATAAATTAGGTATCAAGTATTATGGTAGATACGTGGATGATTTTGTTTTAATGCATCAAAGTAAGAAGAGATTACTACAGGTAAAAAAGCAAATTGAGATTTTTTTGGCATCAGCTTTGCATTTGCAATTGCATCAGCAAAAAATATATATACAACCTAGTAAATATGGAGTGGCTTTTGTTGGCGGCATTATTAAGCCATATCGAATTTTACCTGGAAAAAGATTAGTGAAGAAATATTTGTTAGCTAGGAGAAAAAAGTATTTTTTACACCAAATAAAATCTTGGAATTCATATTTAGGACATTTGAGCAATTATGACAGTTGGCGATTGGTAAATAGAGTACTATAGAGTTTATCATAATTAGATAAGACAGGTTTTTAATCATAGTTCAAGATGTTGACGATATTGTAATGCGCAGTTTGGCTATTTATCACTAATAGAGTAAGGCGATGTGCTTAAATGCACAAAAGGTATTATGCCGTTAACGTTTGGTTCCAATTTCACTATTGACTTTTTTTAGCAGTTGTGTATAATAAGTGCTAAAGTAAAAAACTAGAAAATAGAAACTTTTGCAAAAGTAAACTCTAGTTTGTAGATTATGAAGTAGTAATTAAGAGAAAGGATATCAATGAAAAAAATTGAAGTAAAAAAACTCACTCCTATGCCTGGTTACGTTTTAGTCGAACCAGCGGAAAAAGAAGCGCAAACTTCTTCAGGAATTATTATTCCGACTGACAATTCAGAAAAACCTCAATATGGAAAAATTTTAGCGATGGGTGAAGCCTGCAACGGAGTAGAAAAATGTGAATGTGGTTGTAGCGTAGAAGTGAAAGAGGCCTTAAAAGTAGGTGATACCGTGATTTATAAAAAATGGGGTGGTAATGACGTTAAAATTGATGACACTGAATATCAATTTTTGAAATATGAAGATATTTTAGCTAAAGTAGCATAAGAAGAAAGGAAATTTGATGATGACAAAACAATTAGCATTTGGCGATGAAGCCAGACAAAAGATGCTCTCAGGAGTAAATAAATTAGCGGCAGCAGTGACTACCACTTTGGGTCCTAAGGGTCGAAATGTGGCTTTGGATCGAAGTTGGGGTAGCCCAAATGTGACTCATGATGGAGTAACGATCGCGAAAGAAATTTCTTTGGAAGATAAATTTGAAAATATGGGCGCCCAAATGGTGAAAGAAGCGGCAGCTAAAACTAATGATGCGGCTGGTGATGGCACTACGACAGCGACTTTATTAGCTCAAAAAATTTCGAGTAAAGGGATGACTTTGGTGACAGCAGGTGTTAATCCAATGATTATGAAAAAAGGAATTGAAAGAGCGACTGAGGCAGTAGTAAAAGAAATTGAAAAGCTAGCGAAGCCAGTAAAAGAAACTGATTGGCAAAAAGTAGCGGCTATTTCTGCTCAGAGTGAAGAAATTGGTGAAAAAATTGCTAAGGCTTTAAAATTAGTGGGTAAAGATGGGGTAGTGGAAGTCCAAGAAGGTAAAACGATGGAAATTGCCATTGAACACAAAGAAGGAATGGAATTTGACAAGGGCTATGCCTCACCATATTTTATGTCTGATGCCGACAATATGGAAGCGGTAATTGAAAGTCCAATGATTCTGGTGACTGATCATAAAATTTCCAATGTGCAAACTGATTTATTGCCAATTTTGGAAAAAATCATGACTCAAACCAAAAATTTTGTGATTATTGCTGATGAAATTGAAGGTGAAGCTTTGACTACTTTGGTAGTGAATAAATTGCGTGGCACTTTCAATGGTTTAGCAGTTAAAGCTCCTGGCTTTGGTGATCGTCGTAAAGAGATGCTGAAAGATATTGCGGTTCTAACTGGGGCAAAATTTGTATCAGCGGAAACTGGCATGGCTTTAAAAGATGTAGAATTGGAAGATTTGGGTAAAGCTGACAGTGTCAGAGCTGATAAAGATAATACCAGAATCGTGGGTGGCAAAGGTGCAAAAGCAGCTATTAAAGAGAGAGTCTTGGTAATTGATAATGAAATCGAAAAATCGACTTCTGATTTCGATAAAGAAAAACTCTTAGAACGCAAAGCGAAGTTAGCTGGCGGTGTCGCAGTCATTCAAGTTGGAGCAACTACTGAAATTGAAATGAAGAATTTGCAAGAGAGAGTAAAAGACGCAAAAGAAGCGACTAAAGCTGCCATTGAAACTGGAATTATTCCTGGCGGCGGAGTGACTTTTATTCAAGCTGGAAAAGTTTTGGATAAAATGAAAGCTGAAAGTAAAGATGAGCAAGCTGGAATTGATTTGATTAAGTCAGTCTTGGATGAACCAATGAGAATGTTGGCCGTGAATTCTGGAGTAGATGCTGGCTGGGTAGTACAAAAAATTAAAGAGAAAAATGATGTCAATTATGGTTTTAATGCTTTGACTAATAAATTCGAAGATTTATTAAAAGCAGGCGTAATTGAACCAGCTAAAGTAGAAATTTCTGCTTTGCAAAATGCAGCGAGTGTGGCAGCGATGATTTTGACGACTGAGGCATTAGTGACTGATGCTCCAGAACCAAAAAAGGCAGCAGCTCCAGCGATGCCTGACATGGGTGGAATGATGTAAAAATTGGGTAGAGATAAGAAGATGGAGACGGCCCCGCCTATAGAGGCGGGGCTTAAAGCATTAAAAAGTTTTAAGTGACAAAAAGAGTAACCCCGCGGATATCAATCCGCGGGGTAAAATTTAAACTCGATAAAATCCAAACGATAAAGGTGAAAAATTAGTGAATAGTTCGATGAATAGCTCTAATGAGTAATTCACCATCTTCACTGTCCCAAGGACCATAGCACCAATGTTGATGAAGTCGATGGCTACAGGCTTCTTCGAGTGAAGCAATTTCTCCTTTATTAATAATAATGCGCACATCTGGTTCTGGTTGATTGGTGGTTTGTTCGTTGTTTTCAATCGAAGATAGTGTTTCTTCTTGATTGAAGCCAAAAAAAATTATTTGTTGGTCTAGTTCCTGAGTTAGAGCTGGAATAAGGTTGAAAGAAGGGGTTTGATGATCACCAATAAATTCGAGAGTCCACATTTAGTATTTCTCCTTGATGGGATTTTTATAGAGCTTAGTTTTGATATAAAAGTGTTTTTTTTGAGCAGCTTGCTCATGAAGCATTTTTATATCAATCTAATTTTGATATTATAGCTTAAGATAATTGATTTGCAAGACCAAATTATGAGCGACTAGAACCAAAAATTTTGATCTTCTCAATAACTTTGTGAGAGAAAGCATCACGAGCGGGAGCAAGTAATTTGCGAGGGTCGAAAGAATCTGGATTAGTGGCTAGTTCTTGACGGAGTTGATTGACAAAAGCCAAACGTAAGTCGGTGTCAATGTTGATTTTAGCAATGCCTAAGCTAATGGCTTTTTTCAATAAATCGGCGGGAACGCCTGATGAGCCGTGTAAAACTAAAGGAGTTTGAGGAATGATGGCTTGAATGTCACTTAAGCGTTGGAAATCTAATTTAGGCTCGCCTTGATAAAGTCCATGAGCGGTACCAATAGCGATAGCTAATGAATCTAATTGAGTGGCAGCCACAAAGTCGGCAGCTTGTTGAGGATCGGTATAGAGAGCGTGAGCAGCATCAACATTGACATTATCTTCAACGCCGCCAACTTGACCAATTTCAGCTTCAACAGTCACACCACGAGAGTGAGCATAAGCCACTACTTCTTGGGTGATAGCGATGTTGCGCTCCCAAGGCTCGCCTGATGAGTCAATCATGACGCTGGTGAAACCAGTGTCGATGCAAGCGATAGCTAATTGTGCATCTGGACCATGGTCCAAGTGAAGGACAAAAGGAAGTTCGCTGTCTTGAGTGAGGGCTTTAACCATTGCGACCAAAGGCTTAAGACCGGCGTATTTGATGGCACTTTGACTGGCTTGAAGAATAACAGGAGAATTGGTTTGATGAGCGGCAGTAATAACGGCTTGAGCGGTTTCGAGATTGGAAATATTAAAAGCACCAATGGCATAGTGATTGAGACTAGCTTGAGTTAATAATTCTTTAGAATTGACTAACATAAATAACCTTTCTAGATAGATAATGATGTGACTAATATATCATAAAAATGATGAAAATTGAAGGGAATAAAAAAATATTAAATTGAAATAATTAAAATTCATTTAAACATTAATCATCGCCTTTGTTTTTTAATAATTATTATTCTCAAAAGTAGTGAATTTATATAAAATTGAAAATGACTATTGATATTATGAAGATTTATTGCTATAATGTATATGTATGAATAAATCGTCTAATTGCCAATTTGTCTTATTAATTTTTAGTTTATTTTTCTGTCTTTTTTTTATTTTTCCTTCTTTTATTCACGCTCGTCGCTTCTCTCCCTTTTCCATGCCTGTTGGAGCTACCACTACCATTAATGGTCGGGAAGTTATCAAAGTTACCAAGACTGGTAAATTTGTTAGTCTAGCTTGGTGGAAAGCTAAAAGTAATACTACCATGCAGGGTTGGGATGATTGTGCCTCCCTTACTACGCCTACTGGCACTAACTTCACCCAAGGACCGACTCTCACTGATATTAGAGATGGAAAACAATATGAAATTAGAAAATTCGCTGATGGCAAATGCTGGATGGTCGATAATTTAATGTATGGAGGTGACATTGATGCTTGTGCTGGCAAAACTACCTTTATTGGGCATGGTTCTTACGATCCCTCTAATCAATTTGGCGCTGGCACCTATGGCGATTGCCGTGATCCGAGAGTAGGTGGCGCTGATCCTTGTACGGTTGACTCTACTACTTGCGGTTACTACTATAACTGGCAGGCAGCAATGCAACATGTTACCGCTCGTGACGGCGCCGTTTACACTGGTCCTACCACCAATGTCCAAGGTTTGTGTCCTGAAGGTTGGCGTCTTCCCACCGGTAACACTGGTGGAGATTTTGACACTCTTCACACTAGTGCTGGTTCGCCCGCGATTGGTTTTTGGCAAACTTCGCAAGGTTGGAAAGGAGTTTATTCTGGAATTTGTAGCTCAACTGGAAGCTTGGTTAATCAAGGAGGATATGGTTATTGGTTAAGTTCAACACCTGTTAATTCTAGTTGGTCTTACGGTATGCATTATGGTACAAATTATGTTTCGATAAATTATACTGATATTAGTAGAGCTGGTGGAATTCCTATCCGCTGTTTAAAGAACTAACTTGTTTTTGAATCAGGATTGACTATGATTGTGAACCAGGATTAAGTATGATTATTTATGATTAACTATGAATTCGGAATACAGAATCTCTCTTTTCCCCGTACGCTCTGTGTCGGGGTGACTTTTATTAAAGTATGGTTTATAATAGAGTAATGAAAAAAGCTTTTTATGCAGGAAGTTTCGACCCTTTTACCAATGGAC
>CAZMIQ010000048.1:0-7910 GCA_964566525.1 uncultured Pseudomonadales bacterium
AGACTACAACAGCTAACAACCACTCTATGTTGAAGATTTAGATCTTAGTTATCTTGCAGCCAAATTGGGTTATCAAAGTCATTTTTGTTACAATTCTAAAATAATTCATCACCATCGCTCTAGCACTAAAATGCTGCAAATTGATCCAGACTTAATTATTCAGAAAAATTTTTTAATTTTTTTATGGAAAAATCTCAGTAGTCCTTATTATGTCTTCCAACACTTATTTTTTTATCCCCTACAAATAATTTTAAAACCAAAATATTGTCGATATTCTATCGAAGCTTTTAAAAATATTTATCAAGTTTTTAAACAGAGATTAATCATTGCTAAAAAATTTATTTTATTACCAGATGAATTCTAATTAATCTCTCTCTCCAAACACCCTCTCCCACAAATACGGCTCCAATTGTTTTTTTAATTCAGCTAGATTAGCATTTTTCAGCTGTGCCATCGACACAATTTTTTCCCCCCAAGTATCATCTTCCACCACTTGCAAATATTGATGCTTAATGTCTAAACCTTCCGCTCCAATTTTAGTCGTAATCACTGGTTTGCCATAACTTAAAGCCTCTAGAATTTTGATTCTCGTCCCGCTCCCTGCCATTATTGGCGCCACCAAAATATCAATCTGTGCAAAAAAGTCAATTTTTTTCTCTACTCGCCCCAAATTAATAATATTTTTATTGCTTATTTCTAAATTATTATCACCCGCCAGATAAAATTCATAAGCAATTTTTTGTTTATCTAATGCTGGCAAAATCTGCTCAATGATATATTTAATCGCTCCCTGATTCGGTGGATGCAATTGCGAACCAATGAAGCCCAACTTAATTTTATCACTAGCTTTTTTTGGTAAAAAGTTAATCGCTTTAATTCCATTTGGCTCAATCACAATTTTATCTTCACTCACAAATTCACTTAAATATTTTTTATCAGTAGCCGACATCACTCTTAATTGCTGATACTTATTTAGCCATCTTTTTTCATAAAAAAACATTTGCCATATCCACCACCAAGAAATTAATTTTTTCAAGCCCCATTTTTTTTCTTTCATCCGTCGGTAAAAAGCCACTAAAGCAATATCATGGACGATGAAAATTCTCTTTTTATCCGCTGGTAAATATTTTACTAGTCTCGCTAATTGTGTAAACTCCACTCGGAAAAGATCAAAATTTTCTTTATTTAGCCATTCTTGTAATGTTTGGTAAAACGCCAGATTTTCATAATTGCTAAAGTGATAGGGCAGAGGATTCAATATTTTTTTCTCGCCCAAGGGGAAAACTCGCCATTCACAACAATTTTGATTTAAAAAGTCAATTTCTGCTTTTTGATTTATTTTCTCTCCGAAGCTCAGTAAATACAAATCATAATGCTGACCTAAATACTCAATGGTATGATAAATTCTTGTTGCTCCTCCGCTATTCGCCGGAAAAGGCGGAATCGCAGTCATTAATAATAACTTTTTTTTCATTCTTAGCTAATTATAACTCATTATTTATTTATTTGAACTTCCAAAAGTCAATTTAATTGTCTACCGATAGGCTAGAGATTAAAAAGCTTGATAATTTTTCACTGCGCAATTTTGATTTTTGTCACTTTTCTGTCACTATCATGTGGATAATATATCTAGGAGGAGTTTTTTAATAAATAAAAATTTCAAATTCAAACTGGTGGGCGTTTCTTTTTTTTCATAAAAGAAAGCCTCAATCAGTTAGTCCACCAATTGGTATTAAGTTAATACTGATTGAGTAAGAAAGGGGTATGAAAATATCATTTTCGATTAAAGGGGTGGTTTTTACCATCAACTTTGATTTCAAGTCAAAAAAAATAACCTTCAACTTAAAAATCTAGGTTATTTTTGACTATCTGGCAGGCATCTCTCATGCCCGCCAGTTTGAATTTGAGAGTATTATAACATGGAAAATGAAAAAAATGCCCAAATATATGTGAGCCAATTCAGTGAAATTATTCAAAGGAAACTTGGTTGCAAGTCTAGTTGTTCATTAAAGGAACAAAAGCGTAACCTGTTGTACTTCATCCAAAGTAGAGACGCAAGATTTTGCGTCTCAAATAAATAGTATATTTTTCCATTAGGATTGGCAAAGTTGTTTTGACAGCGAGCTACAATCTAAAGTCAAAAAAAATAACCTTTAGCTTTAAGTCATAAGGTTATTTTGACAACTGGTGGGTATACCACATGCCCGCCAGTTTGAATTTGAGAGTATTATAACATGGAAAATGGAAAAAATGCCCAAATATATGTGAGCCAATTCAGTTAAATTATTCAGAACTAATCAAATCATGATATAATAAGCTCTAGTTTGCTAGCTCTTTAAGATAACAGTTTTTTAATTCTAAATTCTAGGAGGTCATCATCATGACTAATAAGTTTGCCTTCAAAGACGAGTTTGCCCAGCTGAATGGTTTAGCGCACACTGGCAAGAATTTCATTCTCGATCGCGGTTTACCACTTTTCTTTTACCGCGAATATGTCAAAAGTTTACATCGTTATATTCACTGTATTAAGTTAGGCGGCACCACTTGGTCACTTCTTGATAATGTCGATTTTATGCTCAAGCTCGACTTCGCCAATAATTGTCAAATTCCTATTTGTTTAGGCGGGACTTTATTTGAAATCGCCTATGCGCAGGGAGCCTACCGGAGTCTTCTTGATTTTCTCTGCAGCCATCATATTCCTTATATCGAAATCGCCTCTAATTTTACCGTTGCTAAAACCAAAGTTCCGAGCGCTATTAATCAAGCAATTTATGAAGGTTTAACAGTCATCGTTGAAATTGGTCACAAAGATTTACAATTAGACCTTCATTCTTCTATTCCAACTAAAATAGAAGAAGTGAAGCAAGCTTTTGACTCAGGCGCCGCTTATGTCATCGTTGAAGCAGGGAGCAAATTTCCCGATCATTCGATTTACAGCACTCATACTATTGACAATTTGCGCTTCGTCGATCATTTGGCTAATGAATTTGGTTTAGAAAAAATTATTTTTAAAACTCCTGATGTCGATTCTCAAATTAAGTTAGTCAATCAAGTCGGGAGTAGTGTCAATATCGGCAATATTGATTTCGATGACCTATTTTCCCTTGAAACTATCCGTCGTCGCATTCATGCCGATACCTATGGTAAAAAATGCGAATATCAATTTTGATGTTTTAGCGTTTATTTGCCTCCTTTCACTAGTAAACTATCACCGCCCCGCTTCGCGGGGCTTTTTTATGTTGGTTATAGTTATTATGATGACACGTCAAACAGCTAACGATATATTTTTTTTATTAAGCCACAGTTAAAGATGATTAATATCATTTCACAAATAATCATTGTATAAACTGCCCCCATTAAGCCAATTTTTGGTAATAAAATTAGATTTAATATAATATTGATTGCTACAATCAGGCCTAATTTTGGTACATATCTCTTCACTTGATCGCTACTTTGGATCACGGTATTAAGTGGAGCATTAAAGAAAAACATCACGATTACTACCGAAAAGTAACGCAAAATCACTCCAGCTGCCGCATATTGCTCTCCCATAAGCATAATAGTTAGCCAGTCACTTAGGAAAAAGACCATTGCTGCCACTCCCAAACCAAGCAATGTCATCACTCCTACCATTTTTTTGACTTGTGGGAAATTAATGCCGTTTTTTTTCGCCGCAATCGGAAAAAGGTTGTGGAATAAAGCCTGCGGCAATAAATTAAAAGCATCTAAATATCGATAGGCCGCTCCATATATCCCCAAGGCCGCAGAATTAATTATATTTTCTATCATTAAGCCATCTGCTCTACCATAAATAATTCCTAAACCATCAATACTGGCATAGGGGAGAGCAGTTTTGATTTTTGGCAATTTCTTACTTGTGGTTAACCACTGCCAGTCCAATGCTTTCAGCGGAAAATAAAAAATCAATACTCCAATCAAAGCTAAGTTATAAATTAAAAAAAACCTTTGATAGTCAGCCGGACTTTTGATTAATAATAAACTAGTAAAAAGCAATAAATTTCTAGCAATTAATTTATAGCCTAAGAAAATGCTTTTTTGCTGGGCTAAATAATAAGCATCAGACACGCTAATCAAGGCTTCAAATAATAGAGCTATGAAAATCGGCGGCAATAAACTAATATTTAGCCAATCAGTTATTAAGCTGAGTGATAATAAAACCATCACACTCACACCATAAAAAATCAACCGCCAAGTTAACAACCCAGAAAAAAGTACTAAGTTATCTTTTTTCGCCATCATTTTTTGATACCAGCTCCGCAAGCCAAAATCAGCTAAGACGCTCATTAATTGCACCACCGTAATGAAATAAGTTATTAGGCCAAATTTTTCTGGCTGCAAAATTCTCGCTAAAAGAATAAAAACAATCGCCGTCAAAATTTTCCCCCCGACTAGAGTGGCGAAATAATACATTGATTTTTTAAACAGTTTTCTGAGCATTTTTTAATTTTCCAATCATGAAAATCAGTATTAAGGCGCTAGCTACTCCAATATTAATCAGCATAATTTGGCTCATTTCTTGATGATAGAAATAAATTAGTCCCGCCTGTATTATTGGTGCTAATAAACCTAAAAATACTAAGCGATTATTTTTAGCAATTAAAAACTGCACCAAAAGCATAATGAATGAATAAAGTCCGCCAAAAATCGCTGCCATGAATAAAACTGGTGCCAAGCTCAAATATTTTTTATCACTCACTCCCGTAATTAAAAATTCTGGCCACCAAGCATATAAGCCGACCATTAATATTGTCAGACTAGCAATCAGACCAGTCGAAATGAAAAAAATTTTATTTCTCTCTTTTCTATCTTTCACACTATTAAAAAAAGTAAAAGCCACATTTACTAGTGGTAAGCTCGCATAAAATAAAATTTTCGCAAAAAGTGAAAACACGCCATACTCGCCCGCAAAGTCAGCCTCAGTCACTTTTTTAATTACAATCATATCTAAATTAATCAGACCGGTAGTCACTAAGGTTGCCGCTAAAGGAATGAGCAAATCATCTTTTTTTACATACTGCCACCACTCAATTTTAATTTTTTCTCTGCCTAATAACTTGATTTTGATTTTATTTTTTAATGCCATTTTATAAATCAAAATTTGCCCCAAGGTGATAATTATGATCATTAAATATAAAATTATTAATGTGTCATTCAAGCTCAGCGCTGCCCAACCTAAAATAAATCTAATGCCCATCGCCGCAATTGAGGCTAATGATAAAATCGTAAACATTTGCAAGCCAGCTATTAGGGCAGTCAGCCAATTGACTATTGACATCAAAACTATCATCGCTAACACTAAAATTGGCGACCATGAGCTCTCAAATCCCGCTCCACTTTGTAGCCACCACCATAATACTGGCATCATCAATATCAACCAATAGATATTTTTTTTAATCAATTGCCATAGACCAGCATTCATTCTCTGTAAGTATTTAGCTCTTGTTTCCGCTAATTGTGAACTTATTTTTTTGATAATAATCAGTGATAAAATTGATAAAGGTGCCGTTAATAAGGTTACATAAGCCATCGCGCTCACATACTCGCCATAATTCTCCTTGCTGATAAACTTCACCACCACGAAGTTGAATAAAAATGACAAAAAACTAGCGACTGCGCCGCCAATTACATTGACCGCACTATTTTTGAAAAATCCTTTAATCTCATTTGAAATTATTGCCATTAGCTTATTATACCATTTTTTAATCATCCAAATTCAAAGGATAAACTCCTGCCTCAATCAATTTTTTGATTTGCTCCACTGTTATCTTTTTATCTTCTTTATAAGTTACCCCAAACCACTGAGCTTTAGTGGGCACGACTTTCATTTTTGCTTTTTTCATTTGAATTAAATTATTGACTACATTCGGCGTAAAAAATTCCATTTTTTCCTCATTAATATTTTTGCTCAAAAATTCTTTGAAATCATTTTCGAGATATTTCAAAAATTCTTTTGTGAAACCAAACATAACCATTGACACCAATCTCTCCGGCTCTAATTCATAATCTTGCTCATTTTTATCTCGGCTGACTATTTTTCCATTTAATCGACTAATTCTCGTGTGTTCATGAATAGAAGTCAAATTATGATCTTCATCAACTTTACATAAACCTCTTGCCACCCAACCATTTTCTGATAGAGTTTTTCCTAAACGATAACCAATCAATAAGTATTGATTTTGGCTCTGTTCGCCCAATTCATCTAGCTCTACCGCCATCAAATTAAAGGCTTCTCTGCCATAAAAATCATCCGCACTAATGACCGCAAATGGTTCATTAATTACCGCTCTTGCTGCCAAAATTGCTTGACCAGTACCCCAAGGCTTTTCTCTGTTAATCTTTAATTCAAATCCAGCTGGTAAATCATCTATTTTTTGATAGACATATACTAATTCAATTTTACTTTTAATTTTCTTTTTTTCAAAATGCCTTTTAAATTCAGTCGCAAATTCCTCTCTGATCACAAAAACGATTTTTTCAAAACCCGCTTTAATTGCATCATAGACGGAATAATCAATCAAAAATTCGCCATTAGGGCCGACGGCATCAATTTGCTTTAAGCCACCATATCTGGAGCCCATGCCTGCCGCTAAAATTAAAAGTGTTTTTCGCATATTGACGATTCTATCATAAAATGTTACACTTAGCGATATGAAAAAAATTAATCTCAGCCCTATAGTCCGTTTTATTATTATCATCATTATTTTATTGCTAATTCTCATCATCAGTCTTGCTGCTTCTTTATTATTTCCTCGTTCTCAGTCAGTTGAACCAACCGAAGTAGATAAAGCCGATGCTCTTGATTTTCAATTAGCTCAATTAGAATTTGTCGATTCTCATGTCATGAGTAGTGACAATTATAGTTTTAACGCTGATTTGACTGCTCCCTCAGCCACTCTCCTCCCGCTGAAAACCGCTCAAGATTTTGCCTCTTTACCCCAGTCCACTTTCTCAGCCGTCATTACTACCAATAAGGGTGATTTTACTTTACACTTTTTTACCGATAGCGCCCCTATTACCATTGCTAGTTTTCTTGATTTAGCTAAAAAAGGTTTTTATGACGGCTTGCGCTTTCACCGTTTAGAGCCAGATTTTGTGGCTCAAATTGGTGATCCTGCCAGCCGTGAAGCGACTGACGTTAGCTCTTTAGCGCAATTAGGCGCTGGTTATCCAGGCTATCGCTTAGCCGATGAAATTGATCCATTTTTATCTCATCAGCAAGCCGGCTTAGTTTCTATGGCGAATATCAATTATAATGGTCAATATCCACACACCAATGGTAGCCAATTTTTTATTACTTTGGCTCCCGCTCGGCACCTAGATGGTCGACACACCATTTTCGCTCAAATTACCGATGGCTTAGAAATTCTGTCCTTATTAGAATTAGGCGATGAAATTATCAAAATTGAAATTCAATAAAAAGTTCATTTTTTTAATTATTTTCTTATTCATTATTGCGTTTTCGCTTTGGCTTTTTTTGCGCCCCTATCGCACTTTGGTTCTTCTTCAAAATACCGACGAAGTCAGAGCCACTGGCGGATTTTTAGGTTCTGTTGCTATCATTGAGCATCAAGCTTTTAAAATTAAAACTTTCACTTTTCATGATATTTATAATTTAGATCATCAATTAATGACCTTCCCACCCGCCCCCCCTGGCGTTCGCCAATATTTAAGTGGCGGTCGCGATACTCTCCACTTACAGGACGCCAATTGGGAACGAGATTTTCCTTCTTCCGCCCAGCAAATTTCTGACTTAATTGTGACTAGTGGTCAAAAAAAACCAGATATTATCTTAGCCCTTAATTCTTCGCTCATTGCTAATTTACTCACTTATTTAGCCGATTATAATTTATCAATTAGCGTCGAAGAAGTTTTTCTAAATAGCGATAATT
>CAZMIQ010000049.1:0-7809 GCA_964566525.1 uncultured Pseudomonadales bacterium
AGGGCGACAGGCTGATATACAAGCGGTAGCTAAAGCTTTGGAAACTTGTTTTGATGTGAGGAGCGGGGTATATACTTCGATACCTGATTCTAATGAAACGGGCGCTCTTGCTACTGATAGTGTTAAGGGCGCACCCTTTTATTCTGCTTCTAACACATGTTTAAATAATAATATCTTACCTAAAATGGCTAACTTTCCATATACAATAAGTTATCGTGGTAGTACTCATCCGCAATTATGGGTTGTTTGTGCTCAGCTTGAACAAGTCGCTAATTGGGAGAGTGTAGGAAATTCTAATGTAGGCTCATTTTCAATGACTGCAACTTCATCACTTCCTGATTTTTCTCCTTGTGCTGGAACTGCATGTTTTTTTTGTGTTAAGAGTCAACAATAATTACAAATTTATTTAGTATAGAGAGGATATATAGTATGTATAATGTAAAAAAAGCCTTTACCTTAATTGAATTAATGGTAGTGGTGGCCGTGATTGCGATTCTGGCGACTTTGGGTGTGTCTAATTTTAGTGCGGCAATTAAGCGGACTAGAAATGCAGGACGGCAAGCAGATATGCAAGCGGTAGCAAAAGCCTTGGAAACTTGTTATGATGTGGGAACTGGCAAGTATACGTCTATGGGCACAGCAACTGTTAATTTAGACAAAACATCTACTCCACTTGGTGCTTTTAAAGCTGGTACTAATGCTTGTTTAAATCAAGATATTAGGCCTAGTGTTTCTGGTTATCAATATAATATTGCAGTAGATATAAATCTTCCTCAAAAGTGGGTAGTTTGTGCTAAGCTTGAACCAGTTGCTAACGTTAAGAATTTGTGCAACCATTTCGCTACGACTCCTTTGGGTAATCCAAATAATAATTTTACACCTATGGGTTCTTTTGATGAGTTAAAGGACACTTGTTGGTATTGTATTAAAAACCAACAATAGTGTGGTCTGATATGTAAAAAGTTTACCCCTCTATCAAAATAGAGGGGATTTTCTTGAGAAAAATTAAATAAAATTGTGCTATAATAAAAAGATATGACAGATTTATTAAATCGGGGCGTGGCTCAAATATTACCAGATAAAAATTCTTTAATGGAGAAAATCAAAAATGAAAAGATTAGATTATATTTAGGAATTGATCCAACTGGGAGTTTTTTGCATTTGGGTCATAGTGTAGTATTGCGTAAATTACAACAATTTGCTCAAGCTGGTCATGAAGTAATTTTATTGATTGGTAATGGGACAGTAAAAATTGGTGACCCGACAGGTAGGGACTCATCTAGGCCGATGCTCACGGAAAGTGAAATTGAAGAAAATTTTAAAAATTGGCAGGTGCAGGCGGCTAAAGTACTTGATTTCGATTTGATTAAAATCAAAAGAAATGGCGATTGGTTAGATAAATTAAATTATGCGCAGATGGTGAAGTTGATGGCTAAGACAACAGTGCAACAATTATTGGAGCGAGACATGTTCCAGGAGAGATTGAAAAATAACTTGCCAATTTTCGGTCATGAGATTATCTATCCCCTACTCCAAGGTTATGACTCAGTAGCAATGGACGTTGATTTAGAAATTGGTGGTAGTGATCAGACTTTTAATATGATGATGGGGAGACATTTGCAAAAAATCTATAATAATCGAGAGAAGTGGGTGTTAACGACGCCTATTATTAATGGTTTGGATGGTCGGAAAATGAGCAAAAGTTATAATAATTACATCGCTTTAGCTGCTACACCTGAAGAAATGTATAATAAAGTAATGACTGCCAAAGATGAAGTTATTATTGAGTACTTTACTTTATTAACTGATGTGAGTGATCAGCAAATTGAAGAAATGCGTTTAGCGATGAATAATGGTGAAAACCCAATGATTTTTAAGAAAGAATTAGCTAAAACTTTAGTGACGATGTATCATGATGAAGTTGTGGCTGGGAAAGCAGCGGATAATTGGCAAAAAGTGGTGTCTGAAAAAAAGTTACCAGATGAGATGATTGAAGTCATAGTGCCTAACTTTGATTTACCATTGGTCGAATTAGCTAAAATAGCGGAGCCTGAGACGAGTAAGAGTCATTTGCGTCGCTTGCAAGATCAAGGTGGGCTGGAATTGTTAGCTAATAAAGTTTTAAGAGTGGGTAAAAAAAATTATTATCAATTGAAGATAAAGGAGAATTAAGGGCTATATGAAAAGAAAAACAAAAATAGTGATAAGAAATGTGATTGTGATAGCTTTAATAATATTTTTTGTTTTCGGCGGTTTGATTGGGGCGATTTTACAGTTTTGATATAAAAAAAACCCGCAGATTAACTGCGGGATGAAGGCTCAACGGTTAAAAATAGTCATGGTGTTTTTGGGAAAAGTTGCTTGTCCCCAATATTCTTGCCATAAGGCTTGAGATACTGGGCCATCAAATAGCACTCTTCCTTTACTTACGTATTGTTGTACGTAATAATTTATTGCGTCTACCCTGCCTTTCTCTAAATCCATTCTGAGGCTGTTTTTAAACATTGGAGAATATATTTCTGGATATTTGTAGATATCTCCGATGATAAAAAAGCTAATAATTATAATGCTGACGATGAATAGCAGGCTAACAATGTTTTTCATTTTACTTCCTCCTTAAAATAAAAGTCTGACTTTTTTATAGAGCCAAAAGTAGAATTTAACTACTTTGTATCCTATATTATATCATAAAATGATTTATTTGTCAAGATAGTGATAAATATTAAAAAAGCACTCATCAGAGTGCTTTTTTTTTGGTAAAATAATAAAAATTAATTTATTTTTCCACCAGCTTTTTCAATAATTTTTTTAGCTCCAGCACTAATTTTCAACCCTTTGAAATTAAGAGCTTGAGAAATTTTACCAGTCGCAATGATTTTAGCTTGACGAGCATTTTGGTCAATTAAGTTAGCTAATTTAAGAGTTTCTAGAGTAATATCTTTGGTTGATAATTTTTCTAGGTCGCCTAAATTAACTTCTGCGGTTTTACCGACTGGTTTAAAGCGAGATTTGCCTCTAATCATGGGCAGTCTTTTGGTTAATGGTAATTGCCCACCTTCAAACCAAACTGGCATATTGGGACTCTTTCGAGCGCCAGCACCTTTAGTACCTCTGCCTGAATTATGTCCGCCTTTGCCACTGCCATAGCCACGACCAACTCTTTTTTTACTTTTTTTGGTAGTTGCTTGAATTTGATTAAGTATTGACATATAATTAAGCCTTAGTTTCTTTATTTACTTTGTTGGTTTTTTTGACTTTTTTGCTTGGAGCTGCTTGAGGTTTGGCTTTGATGGGATTTTTTTTCATTGGTTTTTTGGCTGATTGATTGGCTTTTGGCTGATTAGCTTGAGCTTTTGCTGCTTCCTCTTCTAGTTTTTTGGCTTCTTCAGCTTCGACCTCAATGATAGACTTAAGTTTGATCTCTTTGAGATCGACTAAAGTTTGCATTTTTTTTAAAGCAGCAAAAGTAGCATAAACATTACTAGCTTGGTTGTTGGTCCCAAGGATTTTGGCGGATAAGTCTCTAATACCGGCAGCTTCGACGACGCTACGAATGGCGCCGCCAGCAATTACGCCTGAACCTTTGGGCGCAGGTTTGAGTAATATTTTGGCTGCTCCGTCTTTGAGTCTAATTGGAAAAGGAATAGTGGTGCCATCCATGGGGACGGTGATAAGATTTTTTTTAGCTTTTTTAACGGCTTTTTTAATTGAACTGAGAACGTCTTTACCTTTACCTAAGCCAACACCCACTTTACCTTTTTTATCGCCAACGACTACCAAAATTGAAAAACCAAATTGATTGCCGCCTTTGGTTTTTTTGGAGACGCGGGAAACTTGGACTACTTTTTCTTCGTATTTTTTTTCTTCGGTCATGATGTAACTATTATTGTGTGCCATAATTATGCCTCCACTCCATTTTCTCTAAGGGCCTCGACTGCAGCTTTAATACGTCCATGAAATTTATTTGCGCCTCTATCAATGGCCAACTTTTTAATTTTTTGCTTTTTTAATTTGCCAGCGAGTGATTCGCCAGCTTGTTGAGCTTTTTGAGTTTTAGTGAGCTTATTTTTAATTTTACCGGCTTTAATTAAGGCGTGGTCGCTATCACTAGTGATAATTTGACCTTGGTAATTGATGACTTGTAGATAAATTGATTTATTGCTGCGAGTAATCACTAATTTGGGCTGGTCTTTGGTGGCTTGTACTCGATGATGAACTCTCAAGCTTCTTCTTTTTTTATTACTTAAATGATGATTGATTTTTGACATATTTTCCTTTATTTAGCAGCGGTCTTTCCTTGTTTGCGACGGACAATTTCATCGCTATAGCGAATACCTTTGCCCTTATATGGTTCTGGTGGACGAATTTTTCTAATATTGGCCGCTACTTGTCCGACGGCTTGTTTGTCATAACCTATGATTTTAATAGTATCTTGACCCTCGACAGTGAGAGTGATATCAGCAGGTGGTGAAAATTCGACCGAATGTGAAAAGCCAACGGCTAAAGAAATACCTTTGCCTTGAGCGGTCACACGATAGCCAGTGCCAACTAATTTGAGAGTTTTCGTATATCCTTGAGTAACGCCCAAAAGATTATTACGAATCAAAGCTTTAATGAGCCCTGCGAATGATTTAGTGATAGCTGTATCGTCAGCTTGATTGATAACGATGCTATTTTCTTGAATATCAGCGGTAATTTTTGGCAAAAGTTTAACTTTTAGTTCCCCTTTGGGACCTGAAATTTTAACTTCACCATTTTCTACCATCGCTTTAGCTGATGCCGGTATGATTATTGGTTTATTACTAATTTTTGCCATATTTTTTAGTTGTTTGTTTCATTAAATAATGAAATTTCAACTACCTTTCTTTAATATAATGTTAATTACCAGATTTCGCATAATAATTCGCCACCTAAGCCTTTTTCTTTGGCTTTTTGACCAGATAAAATACCAGCGCTGGTGGATAGAATAGCTAAACCGTAGCCATGCAAAACTGCTGGGATATTGGCTTGACTAACATAAACTCTGCAACCTGGTTTTGAAATTCTTTTGACTTGAGTAAGAACTGGCTCATCGTGGAGATATTTGAGAGTAATAAAAAGATTTTGTTGTTTTTTGTCATTGGTTTGGGTTTGAACTTCATTGATGTAGCCTGCATCTAATAAAACTTGAGCAATAGAGGCTTTAAGCTGAGAGTGAGGTAAGCTAATATTATCTTTGCGGGCGAGATAGGCGTTTTTGATTCTGATGAGCATGTCGGCGATAGTGTCTGTCATATATATTTCCTTATTTGCTAGCTTTAACTACTCCTGGTAATTCGCCACGATTGGCTAATTCTCTGAAAGTTAATCTAGATAAACCAAAAAATCTCATATAGCCTCTGGGTCTACCGGTAAGGGCACAACGATTGCGTACTCTGGTAGAGACTTTGTTTGGTTGTTTAATACCTTTGCTTAGATATAAAGCTCTTTTTTTTGCTAATTTATTATTTTTGTTGATTTTTGAAATCTTAGCCATAGTGTCCTTATTTAGTTTTGCTAAAAGGCATACCTAATAATTCAAGCATTCTTTTAGCACTGGCATTATTGCCACTGATATTGAAATTAATTTGTAAGCTTCTAATTCTTTCGACTTTGTCATATTCAATTTCTGGAAATATTATTTGCTCTTGGATGCCAAGACTATAATTGCCATGACCGTCAAAAGCAGTTTGACTAGTACCAGAAAAATCTTTAACTCTTGGTAAAACAATGGAAATCAGTTTGTCGACAAATTCCCACATTTTTTCGCCTCTAAGCGTAACCATTACTCCGAGAGGATCGCCCTCTCGTAGTTTGAAATTGGAAATGGCTTTTTTGGCATAGGTGATTTGTGGTTGTTGGCCGCTAATGAGAGCAATTTGGGCTTTAATATTGTCAAGTGCTTGGCGGCGAGCTCTTGGTTCAGCTGGATCAGAAACACCCATATTGATAGTAACCTTTTTGAGTTTAGGAATTTGAAAATCGCTTTTCGCTCCAAGTTCTTTTTTAAGAATTGGAGTAATTTCTTCTTGATATCGTTGTTTGAGTCTGTTCATATTTATGCCTTACTTTCTGGTATTATTTTTTTAGTTTTGCGATAAATTCTCTTTTTTGCTCCATCTTGAATAAGATAGCCAATGCGGTCTGGTTTGCCTTGGTCATTAATGATGGCGATTTTAGCAGTATGGAGTGGTCTTTCTTTATTCACGATTTCGCCTGCTTTGCCTTGCATTTTACGAATGTGTCGTTTATACATATTGGCATCTTTGACAATGACTTGATTTTTCTTGGGTAAAACAGCAGTAATAATAGATTTTTTACCTTTATCTTTGCCAGCTGTAACTATGATTTGATCGTTGATTTTAAATTTCATATTATAGTACCTCCGGAGCCAAATTGGCAATTTTGGTAAAACCTGAATTTTTGACTTCACGAGCTACTGGTCCAAAAACGCGGGTGCCAATTGGATCTAAATTTTCTCTAGCGGTAATAATGACGGCCGCATTGTCGCCAAAACGGATGTATTCACCACCAGCTCTTTTAAATTCTTTGCGTGTACGAACGATGACAGCTTTAACTTTTTCACCTTTTTTAATAGTACCATTCGGGTCTGATTTAATCACAGAAGCAGCTACAATGTCAGCGATTTTGCCAAATTTTCTTTTAGAGCCGCCATGAATTTGAATGACTCTAATTTTTTTAGCTCCGCTATTATCGGCGACTTCTAGAATTGAACGAAGTTGTATCATATAATTATTCCTTTTGTGCGGTTGACAATACTTTGAAAGCTTTGGTTTTGCTAACTGGACGACAAGAAGCAATCATTACTTCTTGACCAAGACTAACTTTTATGGTCGAGTCTAATTGACAAGCATATTTTTTATTACGTGTCAAAAACTTTTTATAAAGTGGGTGTTGAAAATGATTTTCAACTTCCACAATGGCAGTTTGATCATTTTTTAATGAAATAATTTTACCGTGCATTTTTTTCATGGTTTGATCTCCAATTCTTGTTCTCTGATAATGGTTTTAAGAAAAGCAATGTCTCTTTTTAGATTTTTAATCATGGAAACATTTTGTAATTTATTGGCTGATTTAGTTAAATAAGCACTGGTAAGTTTGGCCGACAAATCTTTAATATGAGTTTCGATTTCAGCTTTACTTTTGGCTCTAAATTGTTTAAGTTCGTTTTTTTTCATGTTATTATTCCTTGGAGACAAGAGTAGTTTTAACTGATAATTTATGACCAGCTTTGCTAAAAGCAGCTTTGGCTGTTTCTAGATTAACACCTCCGATTTCAAAAAGGATTGCACCTGGCTTAACTCTGGCGACATAGTGGTCAATTTCTCCTTTACCACTACCCATTTTCACACCAACTGGTTTTTTAGTCACTGGTCGATGAGGAAAAACTCTAAACCAATACTTGCCGACTTTTTTGGTTGCAAAAGTGATTTTTTTGCGGGCGGCCTCAAGTTCGCGATCGCTAAGAAGACCGTGTTCAGTAGCTTTAAGTCCATAGTCGCCAAAAACTACTTCATTACCCTTAGTGGCTTGGCCACGATTTTTACCACGGAAGCATTTGCGATATTTTCGTTTTTTTGGTTGTAACATATAATTTTTCCTTTATTATTAATTCATTTTTTTAGCTTAGTTGCGTAAGCATTCCTTTGTTAATCCAAACTTTAATACCGACATAACCTGATTTAGTATGAATAGGCATTTCATAATAGTCAATATTGGCTTTGAGGGTTTGGGTGGTCCAACCAGCACCTTTGATGGCGGTAAGGGTGG
>CAZMIQ010000050.1:0-7670 GCA_964566525.1 uncultured Pseudomonadales bacterium
AAAACGTCGGCCATACCTAAACTGCCAGCAAGGTGTCCGCTACCAGCGTGCTTGATCATTTGTAAAACGTCAAGACGCAGCTGTTTTGATAATCGAGTAAGATCTTGGAATTGAGTCATGTCTTTATTATAGCAAAAAAAAGAGAAAAGTGCAAATAAATGTATGTAAATAGTGAAGTGATTATTATTAAAGTTAAGTCAATATTAAACTTAATTAGTGAATACAGATGTTTGTGCTATTAATAATAAATAGGCTGTAGGATAAGTTTTTTAGTTTTTTATACAACGCAAAGTCAACCCATAAGACTTGTAATCATAATGAGATAGCTCAACATAACTACTAGTTCTAATTATAAATGCATTAGCATAATGATTACTCAAATGATTGCTATACCAAAAAACTCCATATCCCTGAGAATATATACTTCCATTATAATCACAATATGAGGAAAAATGACCCTTCCAAGAACCATCTGCTTGCCAAAAACCAGATTGCGGCAAACCAGCTGCTGAATGTAGAGTATTAAACTCAGAACTACTAGATAAATGCCACCCCTCAGGACAAAGCCCTTGGACATTGATGGTGGGGCCGGTATAAGCAACATTATAATAAGCAGTCGAATGTTGCATGGCTGCTTGCCAATTATAGTAATAACCACAAGTAGTGGAGCCTGCCGTACAGGGAGTAGTGCCACCTACTCTTGGATCTCGACAATCTCCATAAGTGCCAACCCCAAATTGATTGGAGGGAGTGGCAGAGCCAACACCAGCAAAACTAGATTTGCCAGCACAAGCATCAATGTCGCCGCCATACATTAAATTATTCACCATCCAACATTTACCGTCAGCAAATTTTCTAATTTCATAGGTTTTATTATCACGAACATCTATTAGAATTGGTCCTTGGGTAAAATTAGCACCAGTGGGAGTGGCAAGAGAAGCACAATCATCCCAACCTTGCATAGTGGTATTACTTTTAGCTTTCCACCAAGCTAAATCGACAAATTTACCAGTGGTGGTAACTTTAATCACTGCCCGACCATCAATGTTAGTAGTGGCTCCAACCGGCATGGAAAAAGGAGAGAAGCGACGGGCGTGGATTAATGAAGGTAAAGAAAGAAATAAACAGAAGAATAAACTAAAAAATAATAGAGCAGAAAATTTCATATAAGTTGATTATAACAAAAAAAAGAGAAAAGTGCAAATAGATGATTTACTCATTTTGCTGGATAAATTTTTCGATTTTGGCTAACTTAGCATCTAAATCATCCGCCCCATCATAAATGATACCAGCATAATTTAAATAATTATCAAGTAATTCCGCATTCAAGCCAGCATAACTGGGATCTTGGGCTAATTTTAACAACATGTGGGCAATACCTAGCGGATCGTCTTCATTCTTGATAGAGTGAGCAATGGTATTAGTGTCGACTCTTTTGACATTTTCGACTCCGAAAACTCTCCCAGCAGACCAGACTTTTTGGTTATTATCACTGATGAGAGCAACCTTTTTTAAGCCCAACTCTGATAAAGCGATAAAGGCATGACGATATGTTCTAATATCGTGACGACCTTCGCCAAATACTGCTTCGGCGGCTTTAGTGGTTTTCATTGGTCCCTGAGGGGTGGCTTGTTTACTAATGACATCTGTCCCCCATTTTAGCCCCTCGGTGAGACATTTGGTGTTAGTGCCATAACCACGGCCGTCCTGAGTAGGGAGATGAACAATCAAACCGTCATTTAGCCTAATTTTTTTGAGAGCTTGAATTAATTGGTCGTGACAATCACAACCTTGATCAAAATAGTTCATACCCATGTCGCAACCAGAATCGATGCGGAGAGTGACAAAATCATCTTTATCGATATCCGCTAGTGGCTTGGCTGAATAGATTTTATAATAAAGCCAAACGTTTTTATTATTTTCACTTTGAGAGCTTTTATTAATGATTTCAACTAAATAGTAGATACCGTTTTCAGTATTAATTTCTTTTTGCTCGCCTACCAAAAGCTCTAATTGTTCTTTTTGACAAATAAGGGTGGGATTTTTAATTTTTTGCTTATTTAAAGAACGATTGATTTTTTCTCCCAAAGTATAGTCATTTGACTCAATGCTTAAACCTAATTCAGCGGTGATTTTTTTAATCCCATTGGCAACTATTTCATTAGTGATACCTGCCGAACCAAGATCGGCACAACTATGAATTAATGGAAATGCGAGAGAACCATTAAATGATGGTCTGAGAATGGCAACTTTTTGATTTTTGCCGGTCATAATGGTATTTCTTAAAGCAAGATAATCGTGATCGTCGGTTTTTAATTTAAGATCGTCATCAGAAGCAAGGTTAATTTGTAGCTGAGCTTCACTAAAATCTTCACCACTGTGACAATTAATTGATAATAAATGAAAAATAACGCTGATTTCTTGTCCTTGGGGAGAAATGAATACATATTCTATAGGAGTTAACCAACCATCGGTGATTTGATATTTTTCTTCCCAACGCATGGGACCACCATGAAAAATAGTAAGTCTTTCTTGAGATGAAGAAATTTCTTTCTTAATCAGACTTTCTTGGGTAGTTAAATAATTTGGAGGGATTATTTCTTGATAGCTATCGTCTAATTGTTTAATTGACTGATCTAATTTTTGGATAAAAGCAGATTCTCCTACATTCGGTTCTTTTTCTTTGGATAAATTTGGCGTGTTATAATCAGTGAAATCTAAATTTTCTTTTTTAAGCATAATTGATATTATTAATTATAATATGAAAGATTATATCACAATGTCAATATTTATCCAAACATTAAAAAAAAGACTGGAAACAATTAATTCTCATGTTTGCGTCGGACTGGATAGCAACTATAAGTTCATACCTGATTTTATTAAAAATGGTCAGACGGTAAAAGAAGCGATTTTTGATTTTAATAAAAGAATTATTGCGGTCACCCATGAATTAGCTGTGATTTATAAAATGAATGTTAGTTTTTATGCGGCTTATGGTCATGAGGGATTGGAAGCATTGAGATTGACAAATGAATTTTTAAAACAAAATCACCCAGAGATTATGATTTTGGCTGATTGCAAAAGATCAGAAATGGGGCAAACAGTAGAGATGGTGGCCAAAGAAATTTTTGATTGGCTGCAATTTGACTGTGTGATGACTACTCCATGGTTTGGCTTAGATACCATTAGAGATTATTTGCGTGATGAAAGTAAAGGGGTATTAGTTTATATTCATGACTCTAATCCTTCAGCTGGTGAAATTCAAGATTTAAAATTGGCCGATGGTAGGGCGGTATATGAAGTAGTAGCGGAAAAAGTGGCTAATGAGTGGAATTTAAATGGCAATGTGTGGGCTGAAGCTGGAATCACTTATTTACCTCAACTACGTAGAACTAGAGAAATAATTGGAGAAGAAATGCCACTATTGGTGGCAGGAGTGGGGGCTCAAGGAGGCAAACCTGAAGATTTGCGTGGTTTATTTGGCGCTCAGGGAAAAAGGTTAATTGTTAATTCTTCTAGGGGAATAATTTTTGCTAGCAAAAAAAATGATGAAAGCTATTTTAATGAAGTCAAAATGTCTGCTTTTGATTTAAAGAACAAATTACAAGGAGTGGCTAAACTAACTTAAAATATGAGCCGACTGGGGGAGTTGAACCCCCGACCTACGGTTTACGATACCGCCGCTCTACCAACTGAGCTAAGTCGGCTAATGAAAGGAATTATATCATGAATGAGTGCATATTGACACTTTAGCACTAATATGCTATAATTGCTAAAGGTTTATTTATGATAGGATTAACAGCCAGACAAATACAAATATTAAAGCTAGTAGTAGAAGAATTCATCGGCAGTGCGAAAGCTGTCGGATCTGAAATGCTAGATAAAAAATATAATTTGGGAGTTTCTCCTGCTACCATTAGAAATGAAATGGTTTTTTTAGAAAAGCAGGGCTATTTGTCAAAAGATCATTCAAGTGCAGGTAGAATACCAACTTCAGCCGCATTAAAGCTTTATGTGAATGAATTAATGAAGGAAAAACAATTAACAGTGGCTGACGAGGTCGGGGTAAAAGAAAAAATTTGGTCGAATAGAAATGACTTTGTCGAATTATCTTGTGAGGTGGCTAGATCATTAGCTGAACAAACACAAGCTTTAGGATTTGTGGTAACTAATCACAATAAAGCCTATCATGCTGGCTATGCTAATTTATTGACTATGCCTGAATTTTTTGATATTGCTTTAATGCGACAAGTATTAACCTTGATTGAAGAAGTGGGAGTGATGCAAGAAATTTTCAAATTTGGCAGTAGCGAAAACCCAGTACAGGTGGTTTATGGACAAGAGTTAGGTAATAAAGAACTTGAGCCTATTAGTTTGATTTTTGCTAATGTAAGCTGCAATGAACAAACATGCACGGTGGGAGTTTTGGGTTCGAATCGATTTGATTATCCATATGTCATGCCAATGATGAGATATATTAAAAAAATGATGGAGGAATTAAATTAATAATTGAAAAAAATAATTATGACAAAACAAAATTATGATGAAAAAAAAGTCAAAGCAAATGAAGTAGGACAAGAGGTGGAAATGAAAGAGCAGAATAATCAGAAATTTAATCATGAAGAAAAAGTGAAAACTTTGGAAAATGAAAAAAAGGAATTACAAGATAGAGTGACGAGAGCCTTGGCTGATTATCAAAATTTGGTAAGAAGGCAAAAAGAAGAACAAGGTAAAGTGATAGAGTATGCTAAAATAATGATTTTTGAATCATTATTACAACCGCTAGAACATTTGGCAATTGCGGCAAAAACGTTAAATGATGAGGGCCTAAATATGGTAATTGATCAATTTTGGAAAGCTTTGGAAGAACAAGGCTTGAAAGAATTTCAACCTCTAAATCAAAAGTTTAATCCTACGTCGATGGAAGTGATTGAAAAAGTAGGTGAGGGCGAAGTTGTGGCGGAAGTGACCTCGCCCGGATATATGTTAAATAGTCAAGTAATTAAATTTGCTAAAGTAAAAGTAGGCTAATAATTTAATAAAAAAATTCCAAATCTTGGATTTGGAATTTGATTAAATTTTATGAATAAATTATTTATTTAATTTATAAACTCCGTAACCCATGGTGACAAGGCCAAATAGAGCCAAAATAATAGTAGTTTCCACGCTACCAGAAACTGGTTGACCACCTTTGGTAGTGGTACTAGCCACATTAGTGGTAGTAGTAACGGGGACTGGGGTAGCGGTGGGAGCTGGAGATTGAGTGGTGGTTAATGCTTGCACTGGTTGCGCCTGAGCAGTATTAGTTTGGGTATCTACTGGGGCTTCCTGAACTTGATCGTCAGTGGTCACTACTCTTGTTCTAGTGGAAGTTGTTTGAGCGTTAACACCAACAACGCTTAAAGCGAACAAAAACGTCATCATAATTAATTTTTTTTTCATCTTAATACCTTTCTGATCTGGCTGTTTCTGGACAGACATATTATTTCAATCTTTAAATTTTACTTTATAAAAACCAATGGTGGTTAATACCAAACCAATGATTAGAAAGACAAATGTGGAGTCGACGCTACCCGATACAGGCATGGGAGCAACGGTGGCAACTGGAGAAGCAGCAGGAGTGGGAGTAGGTGTGGGTGTGGGCACTGGAGTAACTGGAACAACTGTAGTTGGAAGCACCGGCAAGTTTGAACTATATTCCTGAGCCTGAGCTATTTTGGAAAAAGCCAAAAGACTAATGATAAATGTAAATGCGTATATTTTTTTCATAGTGGTATTCTAACATATTACAGCAAAATATGCAAGACTTAATTTACTAATTCGACTATTCCAGAAGCAGTCGCGTCTCCAAGAGCATAAAAACCGAGGTCAAAAGGCTCTCTGGCAGCCATTCTTTTAACAAAAAAGCCGGCTTCTTTCTGCGAAATGCTCGGATCATCTAAATAAATAATAAAATTATCTAATTCGCCAGCATTAAAACTCTGAGAGTTGCGCATGGCTAAAACTACTTCTGTTTTTAAATCTGGAGAAATAGTGATATTGGTGAGAGAGCTTATGTCTTGGCTAATTGAGATTTTTGGAGGAGCAAAAACATTAGCAGTTAATAGCCAAAAAAATAAACCAAAAAAAACTACTACAGCAATAATAATTAGTTTTTCTTGCAGTTTTTTGTCTAGCTTGGAAGTTAAATTCATAAGGAATCCTTAGTAAAATAATAGTACTTAACGTTAAGACTGACGCTTAAAAAACCCCCTTTTGAATCTTGAGGAGATGAGAAAGTGATTTTTTCTAAGTAAAAATTATGACGAAGATTTTTTAATTTAATAATATAATCCCTGACAGCCTGATAGTCGCCGTTCATACTAATCACTATATCTACTTCCCTTGATTGCAAAAGTGAATCTGTATTGTTGGTAGTGGTAGGATTGTCATTAGGCATAATTGGAACAGAAATACTGTTAATAATAAGCGGACCACCTTCGTCTACCACTTCTGTGGCTAATTTTTCTAAAATCTTCATGACTTGGGGAATATTACTGTAATTAGGAATAGCTTCGTCAATGATGGTTATGTGGTCTGATATTTCGCTATAAGCCTCTTGCGCGTGCCCAAGAGCAGTCAATTTATTATTTAAGCTATTTAATTCAGCTTGACTCGTGTTCACTTCTGCCTTAACCTGATTGATTTTACTAATATTTTGTCTAACAATGAAAAATATCATAAAACCTAAGACTAAAATGATTAAAAAAAGACCCAAAGTCATTTGTGTTTGCTCTTGATTAATATTTTGCTTATTTGTTTGTGTCATAGTTACCTTTAGTTGACATTATAGTAAAAATGAATGGAAAAATTATAACCAGTGTCATTCCCTAGTTGATCTGGGTTTTTGACGATTTCTCTTAAATTTGGATCGCCAACGGTGATGCTCTGACCGTTATCAAAAACTAAATTGCTGGCATGTTTAAGATTGGTGGCGAATTGCGAAAGTGAGACTTGGTTATTAGCCATACCTTCAATTTCCACTTGATCAGGAGTGATAATTAAGTCTTTAACGCGAACGCCATCTGGAATTAAAGCAGCCAATTTTGGGAAAAGTTCTGCCATTTTTTCATCATTGGAAATTTGTGAATATAATTCTAATTTTTCTTGAGTTTCTAAAAATTTACATTCAAAGCTCTTCATGCTCACTAACTCTTGGGCTTTTTCTTCGATTTGAGAGTTCAGCTTGCTTAATTTATTTTGTAATTGTAATTCGTAGCTGCTAGTAGCCACGATAATGACAATAACGATAATTGTAGCGATTACACCATAAGTTAGTCCCATTTGCAAGCCGAGACTGAGACGATCAAAAGTGGGTGGAACAAAATTAATTTGTTTATCTTGCGCTTTAGCATTTTTCTTTGACAACATGTGGTTGAGTTTATCAGAAATAAAACCGTGTGTCAAGCTCCGATTTGTTGTTTTTAATTATAATATGTAGCTTTTTGATTATATTTGATTGTTTATTTGCTAAGCAATTTATGTTTGATTTGACTGTTAAATAATAATGAATGATAGTAAATAAACTAGCACGGAAATATCTTTGTTTTTTAAGAGGTTGTAGATGCTGGGGCTGCGCCTATAGAGGCGCGGTTAAAAAATGCTTATTTAAAAAATTAGTTTTTGAGACA
>CAZMIQ010000051.1:0-7659 GCA_964566525.1 uncultured Pseudomonadales bacterium
ACCGGCAAGCAACGAGTAGTTGCTAGCCGTAGTACGGTGTGCGGGGAGCTTCACTTTTCTTTGGTTTATTTTGCGATTTATGGTTTACATAGATTATGGTTTAACAATAGAATTAAGCATTTATTAATATGGGTGTTGTCATTTAGTTTTATTTTTACTGTTTATTGGATGATTATTAATCATCCTTATCAATATGTATATTATAATTTCCTGGTGAGGTCAAATGTGGCTAATTTATTCGAGAGGGACTATTGGCATGTTTCCTTAGAGGGATTATTAAATCATATTTGGAAATTAGAGTTAAATTCAGATCAAAATATTCCTATATGGAAAAATGATCCTTTGCACAAATATATTAATTGGATCATGAATAGTAATAAAAGGAAAAAGTTTATTTATGTTGAAAACCAAAATGAGGCGAAATATGCGACAATTTATTTTTATAACTTTCAAGGCAATCAACTAAATAATAATTTATATGATGATAATTTGTTAAAAACTACTCGTGATTTTAATCAATTTAAGGTGATTAAAACTATTGTAGTTGATAATTATTTATTATCGATTTTATTTCAAAATTTAGAAAGCACTAATGACGCTAAACTTTCTTTCTAAAAATAAAATCAAACCATTGGCTTTTTGGTTTTTAATTTTTATTGTCTTTATGATTTTTTTTAGCAGTGGTCTGAATAATTTTTTTGCTGGTGACGATTGGTATCATTTGCAAATTACTCAAATAAAAACTCCTCAAGAATTTATTAATTTTTTTAGTCCTTTTCCAAATCCTCAAAACACCTCTTTTTATCGACCAATCAGTACGCAGTTATTCTTTTTTATTGGCCAAAATCTTTTTCAATGGCAAGCATTTTATTATCATCTAATTATTTATTTATTTTTTGCCGTCAGTGTTTACTTATTTTGGAAATTACTTGATATTTTTTCTTTCAGTAAAAAATCTCAATATCTGGCAATGATTTTTTATATTTTATCGGCTACTCATTTTACTCGTTTATATTTTATTTCGGCTAATCAAGAAATTATGATGGTCACTTTTGTTTTAGCTTATTGGCTATTGAGTTTGCAATCTAAAAATCCATTTAGAAACATGATGGCTCAATTTTTTTTAATTTTGGCTTTATTGTCGAAAGAAACAGCGGTCGTAGCGCCAATTATGCTGACGGTGATTAAAATCTGGCAATTGCAATCAATTAGTTTGGTTAAGATTAAAAAACTATTTGGGCAAAATTATGAGCTTTTTGGGCATTATTGTTTATTATTAATTTATTTTTTTATTCGTTTTTTTGTTTTTGATAGTAGCATGACATTCAATGATCCTACTTATCAATTTGTTTTCTCACCTAAAGTCACTCTCAATAGTTTATATTTTTATTTTTGGTGGTTATTAGGAGCTCCTGAATTAATTCAAGACTATCTTGCAAAACCATATTTATTTATCTCTAGATTTTTTACTGATTTTCCTACCTATTCAACTTTCATCATTGTCTCAGGTATATCGTGGCTAACTTATATTTTTACTACTTTTATTAATTACTTCAATAAAAATCGTCACATCATAGCTTATAAAAATATTATTTTAGGCTTTACTGTCATTTTCATTGGTCTTTTGCCAGTGATTTTTTTACCTTATCACAAATTCACTATTCAGCTTGGCCTACCAATGATGGGGATGGCGATAATTTTAGCAGAATTGGTGGCTAGTTGGCAAAAAAAGTCATTTTTATGTTTAGGAATAGGATTGTTTTTAATTTTTAATTTAATTACTCTAAATCTCACTAAGGGTAATCATTATGCTGTCCAAAGAGCCAAAATTTCACATCAAGCTTATCATTATTTTCAAGATCATTACCCTACTCTTGAGTCAAATACCATTATTTATATTATTAATTCTGACACCCCTGGTCATGAAATTAGTACTTGGGGATCTAGTAAACAAATCGCTTTGGCTTTATGGCATAGTAATTTTATTCAAGCTTTATATCAAGACAAAAGTCTACAAATGAAATTTGAAGATTTGGATAATTTTACTTATCAGTCAAATGATATAGTGATTAGCGCAGCTGAACTTTTTCCATAATTTATATGATATAATTATCGTTAATAATATGCAAATTCCTGACTATATCACCAAGCTTCTATGGGATGTCAAAATTCAAAATTTATCAATGGTGAAAGATGCTGATTTTATTATCGAGCGAGTATTAGAATATGGCGATCAACCAGAATTTTCTTGGCTTGAAGCGAACTTTGAACGTGAACAAATAATTAATAAATTAATTAGCTCTCCAAATTTGTCGGCTAAATCAGCTAATTTTTATGCTTTTATTTATCAGATACCAAAAAATCAAATTATGGCTTTGCAGAAAAATTATTTGAATAAGCAATCAAGGTTTTCATCATGACGCAATTATTTTTTCCTCAAACTCTCTATCCAAAAACTAAAGATACGCTAAATTTATTGCAAAATGATGGCTTTTTGGTGAAAAGTGATTTTTATTTAGCTGGAGGGACGGCTTTAGCTTTACAATTAGGTCATCGTTTATCAATTGATTTAGATTGGATGTCGCCCACTTTTACTCAGCCAAGTTTACTGCTTAGTCAATTAAAAAAATTTAAGCCAACGGTGATTCAAGAAAATAAAGGCACGCTTGATGTTTTAATTAATCAAACTAAAGTCAGTTTTTTAAATTATAATTATCCTTTGGTTCAGGATTTAGTGAGTTATGAAAAAATTAAGTTGGCTGATATTTTGGACATTGCGGCGATGAAATTGACGGCTATTTCTTCTAGAGGTAGTAGAAAAGACTATGTCGATCTTTATTTTATCTTGCAGAAAGTAAGTTTGCCTGAAATTTTGCAAGTTTTTACGCAAAAATATCAAGGTGTTAATTATTCTTTAATGCATTTAGCTAAATCATTAGTTTATTTTCAACCAGCGGAAAATGAGCCAGAAGTTGATTATATTGAGTCGGAAAAAATTGACTGGATGCAAATTAAAAATAAAATGGAGCAAGAAGTGCAAACCATTTTATCTTGGCAACAATGAAATAATTATTCACCAATGAGAACTTTGGCGACTTGATTTAATTGTACTCCAATGACAATGTCTTCTTTTTCTAAAAGACACATCCATTTAAATTCTTCTCCAACTGGAACATTAATTAATAAGACGCCTGGAGCGGCATAGGGCCAGGGCCAATCGAGTAAAAATTTATCTTCAGTGATGAGGCCGTGGGCTAAGAGCATGTTTTGAGCTATTTTTATGTCTAAAGAAGGTTCGAAATTAATCATCAAATCTCCAGGGTTGAAAAAATTAGCTTGCGCTTGTTTATCGATTATGCATTGAGCTAGCCAAGGTTCAATTTTTTCTCCTTGTTCACTAATGATAATATCCGATTGGTGAAACCAAATCGTTGTGAGCGCTATTAAAATAACTCCAATAATAAGAAAAAGAAATTTTTGTTTTTTAAAATCAACTTTGATCATTGAGTCTTTCTATGTTGATTGAACTTCAATCTGAGATTTAAGTTCTTTAATTCCATTCTGAAGTTTTTCTAGTAAGTCATCTTCCATTGTTTCATCGAGAGTAATGTGAGGATTTAGAGCGATTATTTCATTAATAATATCTTCATGATATTTTATTTCTCTGATGACATATTCTTGATATTCCACCATCTGTTTATTAGGGAGTAATTTTTGTAAATTATTAATTTTTATTTGTAAATATTTGCCCCGTTCTTTTATTTCATTCATGGCAAAATCTTGATTTTCTTTAATTTTAATGAGCTCATTTTTTAAGCTGATTATTTGTGATATATAAGTTATGGTAATTAAATAATCTAAATATTTTTTTCCTTTTTTTAATTTATTTATCTCCTTTGTGATTTGGTCAATTTCTTTGGTGGGAGTTGGTGTTTGTTCGTCAAGCTCTGTTATTTTTTTAACTAAGTTATTAATTTTAATTAAATCTTTTTCGCCTGCGAAATATTTTTGATATAGATTACTCTTTTTTATTTTGTCGATTTTTTGACTTGTAATTAATATTTTTTCTAGTACTGATAATTTATTTTCCAATATTTGTAATCTTTCTTGATTTTGTTGCAATTCTAATAATTTTACTTCTTGATTATTTGCTGATGCAAGCTTATGGTTTTCCTTTTTTTGTTGGTTGGCTGGATGCTGATTGATGTTTAAAGTAGCTAATTCTTTTTCTAATAATGTTAATTCGCTAATAACTGATGGTAAATTTTCATGATTTAATTTTGAGCTCAGACGCTTAATTTGCGGTTCTAAGTTTTTCACTATATTTAATGAATCTGGATCATCATAATCTAAATAGGCTAATTGTGATTTAAGCTCATTGATTTGTTGACTAATTAAAACATCTTGATAACTTTTAGATTTTTTAATTTGAGGTATTTCTTTCTCTAAAAAATTAATTCGATCTTCAATTGGCAAAAAAAACTTTTCTTTTTTCGTCTCCGCACCTTTGAGGCTTTTCAATTCACTTTCGAAATTTATTAGTTTTAAATATTGATCATAATCTTGATAAGCAGGTGTTTGTTTTAAAGCATCAATTCGATTTTGCAATTCTTGCACTCTTGCTTGATTTTTTTCTTCTTTATCTGAGACTGAATCTTGATTCGCAGTCAGGCTTTCATGGTTAATAATGGCGCTTTGTTCTTCACTGAGATGATTTTTAGTTTCTGGGGCTATAATAACGCTTTGCTCAGTTGCTTTTTTCTCTTCTTTGATTACTGCTTCAGTTTCTTGACTGTCTACAATTTCTCTATCACTATTAGTTTCTTCACTCTTTTCTTCTACTTGTTTCTTATCAACTTCAGTTAATTCATTTTGTTCAATTCCTGTTTCATTGCTTTCTGTTTCTGTGGATGCCAAAGGCGCCTCTTTTTTATTAGGAAAACTGTATTGATCTGGATGTAAATGTTTTTCAATTTTTAAAAGTAAGCTTTCATAAGCAATTTGTAATTCACTTAGCTGAATAAATTTTTGATTGGCTTCTTTGAATTTTTCTATGTCTCTAAATCTCGAGTTTTTTTCTTCCTCAGTTAAGTACTCTTTCTTTTTTTCTTCGTCAGTTAAGTTCTCCTTCTTTTTTTCATAGTCTTCATTTCGACGCTTGATTGCCTCTCTTTTTAATTGTAATGTTCGTTTATATAAAATTTGTCTCCGGCGATCATTATCTGCCACAATCATTTCGCGTGTTAAAGTGATAAAATCATCTGCAATTTGGTTTTTTAAATCCAAGATTTTCGTTGGTTCGAAAATAATTTTGTCACTAGTTAAGTGTTGAAAATCAATTTGATATTGAACTAATTTTCTTTGCCAATTATTTTCGGACAAGGCATTAATTTGATCATGCACTCTCACATCAATGTCTTTTTCGGTTTTTTTGTGATTATCTATCCCACTTAAAGCCTTTTTGGCTTTAAACTCGCCTAGTTGCTCATAATTAATTCTTTCTGTCACAAATGTAGCTTTCTGATAAATAAGTATTGGTCAAATTATGCCATAGAGAGACAAAAAAGTCAAGAATTATTTTTTGAAGCTAATAATTTAGCAATTTCCCAATCTAATGGAAAAGTGATTTTCAAATTTCGATTAGTGCTAGGCACAATTTTGACTGATAATTTTAAAAATTTAGTGATTAATTCGCTTTCATCAGTCATATTTTGATATTTAGAGATAAAAGCTAATTTGTAGGCTTTTAAAATCAAATCTTTGGCAAATACTTGTGGCGTTTGAGCTAGCCAAATAGTTTGACGATTGAGGGAGTCATAATTATTGTGTTCTTCATCTACTAATTTAATGCTATCTGTGGCTGGGGCGGCTACTAAGGCGGCTTCATATTTGAAAGCTGCCTCAAGACTCTGTGTAATTAAGTCGGTGGTAATTAACGGTCTGGCGGCATCATGAATGGCCACATATTCGCCTTTGGCGGCTTTGACGCCTAAATATGAGGATTCCCAGCGTTCACGCCCGCCTAAAATAAATTTAATTTTGTTTAATTTGGGTAATTGTTGTTTGATTAATTGTTCATAAGTGTTAATTTTGTCTTGATTGCAAACCACAATGATTTCATCAATGAGGCTTAAATTAAAAGCTCGAACGCTTTTTTCTAGTACGGTGTGCTGGCCAATTTTTAATAATAATTTATCTTGACCAAAGCGTTGACCGTTGCCAGCGGCGACAATAATGGCTGAGACAGTTTTTTGTTTTATCATTTAATTTTAGTCGTAAAAAAACGATGAAAACATGCAAAGGGAAATGTGTGGTTAATTTTTTAGACAGCGAATTGTTAGCCCGCGATCTTTAGTGCTGTTGTTGCTCGGGTTAACAGCAATTGAACCAAAACTCATGCGATATGCATTGGTCGTGCTGTAAGGTGTATTACTCCACCAGCGTCCGTCGCTACCTTGAAGAATTAAACCTCCTGTCGAAGTGCATGAGCCAGAAAAAGGTCCTTTCCAATTACCTGGATTTTGCCAAAAACCAGTCGCTCGTGAACCAGTTGCTAAATGCAAAACTTCAAAATCCCCACTAGTATTACTACTAGGCATTCTCCATCCCTCAGGACAAAGTCCTAGGACATTGGTGGTCGGACCAGTATAAGTAATATCGTAGTAAGCGGTTGAATGTTGCATGGTCGCTTGCCAATTATAGTAATAACCACAAGTAGTGGAGTCAGCAGTACAAGGAGCTGAACCACCAACACGAGGATCACGACAATCTCCATAAGTGCCAACACCAAATTGATTGGAGGGCGTGGCAGAGCCATTGCCATTAAAGGTAGATTTGCCAGCGCAAGCGTCGATCTCACCCCCATACATTAAATTATCCACCATCCAACATTTACCATCAGCAAATTTTCTAATTTCATATTGTTTATTATCTCTAAGATCAGTGAGAATTGGTCCTTGGGTAAAATTGGTTCCAGTAGGCGTGGCAAGAGAAGCACAATCATCCCAACCTTGCATGGTAGTATTACCTAAAGCATTCCATTTGGCTAAATCGACAAATTTACCATTTTTGGTAACTTTAATCACCTCTCGACCATTAATGGTGGTAGTGGCGCCAACAGGCATGGAAAAAGGAGAAAAACGACGAGCATAAGTGAAAGAAGAGGAAAGAAAAAAAGTCAATAAAAAAATTAAATTAATGATGAATATTTTTGCAGTTTGATGACTAGTAATCATGAGGCAATTTCTCCTTTTTTTCTTTTACTTAAATTATTAAGTTTGATGATAACATAAAGTGGAGAGGGTGTCAAGGGTAGGTTGAACCATGATTTTAGGATTTAAATGAAAACTTTTAAAAGATACATTAAAAGACTTAAAATTATCTAGTATTTCATATTTTTTCAATCATAGTTATCTTGGTTCAAAAATTACGGCATCTTTAATATTTCGTTCACCCGATTGTCACTGGCAAAAATAAAGTAATTAAAACTTGTTCGATGATTAGTTTGGTGAATGGGAAAGAAAAAGCTAAGATTATGGTCAGTGGTGGTGGCTTCCATTTGATCTAAATCGGTGATTTTTAACTTTTGGGGACCAGAGAAAGTATGATTATCTTTGGAGGCGCGAAAATCTGTGGTGGGGATAAGGAAGGTAAAGTAAG
>CAZMIQ010000052.1:0-7556 GCA_964566525.1 uncultured Pseudomonadales bacterium
AGTTATGTTGAAATCAAAGGTTTCTTTCCTAAAACCACCGGCACTTACAATTATGCCCTTGAATACATCATCCCCACCATCAATAAATCTTACACTCAAGCCCTGAGAACCTCTCCTTTTACTGAAACCCACTTTACCTTTCTTATCCCCACCACTGATTTTAAAGCCTCCAAAGATAACCATACCTTCTCCGGTCCCCAGAAATTAAAAATCACTGATTTAGATCAAATGGAAGCCACTACCATTAACCACAATCTTAGTTTTTTCTTTCCCATTCACCAATCCAATCACCGCAAAGACTTTAACTACTTTATTTTTGCCAGTGACAATCGGGTGAATGCAATAGATTAAATTGATTCAGCTAATTAATTTTGCATGTTTTATAGTTAAACTCACGACTAATAAATTATGACAAAGATATTAGATAAAAATTTTAATTTAGCCAAATTAAAGACTTTAAAGCTTGACGAGCTCAATAAATTAGCCACCGAAATAAGAACATACATTAAGAACATTTGCGCCCAAAATGGTGGGCATTTAGCAGGTAATCTGGGCGCCGTTGAATTAACTCTAGCTTTACATTATGTTTTCTCCTCACCTAAAGATAAATTAATTTTTGATGTTGGTCACCAAAGTTACACTCATAAAATTTTAACTAATCGTTTTCAAGCCTTGCAAACCCTTAGACAAAAAAATGGTCTCAGTGGCTTTACTCAACCTCAAGAATCAAAGCACGATGTTAACGTCGCTGGTCACGCTGGTAATGCCATTTCGATTGCTACCGGCCTTAGTTTCGGTTCACCTAATAACTGTAAAATAGCGATCGTAGGTGATGGCTGTTTATTAAACGGCATGAGCATTGAAGCTCTCAATCATCTTGCTACCAGTCAACAAAATGTTTTAATTATCATTAATGATAATGATTACTCCATTGATCGTTGTCCTGGGGCGATTGCCCGTCAAAATCAATATCAAGCTCTAATTGAAAGTTTTGGTTTACCATATTTGGGCCCCATTGATGGTCATAATCTTGCAATGATGATTGACGCTTTCAAACAAATGAAAAATTATTCACGCCCCAGAGTTATTCACCTAAAAACTCAAAAAGGTAAAGGTGATCAAGCCAGCGAGCAAAACCCCGCCCAAATGCATTTCTATCAGAAAAGTAAAAGTCAAGCAAAGATTATTAAATTAAGTAATTTTATTGGTGATCAATTACTTGAGTCTGCTCTCAAAGATCCAAAAATCCATTTAGTTACCCCAGCTATGAGTCAAGGTGGCGGTTTTGTCAATTTTGCGCAAAAATTACCCAAGCGTTTTTACGATGTTGGCATTGCCGAAAGTCATGCTCTTGGTCTTAGTGCAGGTCTTGCCCTCGGCGGGAAAAAGCCCTTTTGTCATCTCTATGCCAGCTTCATGCAAAGAGCCTATGACCAACTTATTCATGATATCGCTATTCCTCAGCTACCTGTCACAATTTTACTTGATCGTTGTGGCTTAGTGGGTAACGATGGGGTTACCCATCAAGGCACTTTGGCTTTAAATTTTTTGAATTTGATTCCTAATTTACAAATTCTCAACCCAGGGGACATTAATGAAGTTATCAGCAGTTTGCAATTAGCTCAAAAAAGTGAACTCCCAACCATCATTATGTATCCCAAAGCAGAAATTGATTATAATCAAATCAATCAAGTTAAAGTAACCACTTTATTACCACATTATGTTAAGCAAAGCACCTCTCCTATTCTTGTCATTAGTATCGGTTGGATTAAGCAAAATATTGTTGCTGCTACCAATGATTTAAATATTGATCATTATCATCTTCCATTGGTTAAACCTCTTCCCATCGACCAAATTTTACTAATTATTAAAAAATACCAGCATGTAATTGTTATTGAAGAAAATTCTCTCATTGGTGGCCTTGGTCAGATAATTCGCAGCTTTGCGCCGACTAATCTCTCTTTCACTCACTTGACTTTACCAGATGAATTTATCACTCACGCTAGCCGTGAAGAACAGTTGAGAGAAGTTGGTCTAGATATAGCTAGTTTGAGACGACAAATATCTAAGATTATTAGTCAATACACTTATCAAACAAATAACTATCAACCACTTTCAGCCATTAGCGCCATTAGTTAAAATTATTATTATTCCATCTCATTTATCTGTTATAATATCTATATTGCAATTTGGAAGTATCGCATAGTGGTCAATTGCACACGCTTGGAAAGCGTGAGTCTCGCAAGAGCTTCGTGGGTTCGACTCCCACTACTTCCGCCAAACTTTAAAGAAATTAATCAATTATTTGTTGCTCATTTAATAATTGATTTTCTTTTAGCATTAGCTCAAATTTAGGCTTTGGATCAATTAATTGTCGCAAATTAAAAAGATTTTCTTCTCTAATATTTTTTAAATAATTATTGAGAGCAATTTTTTCCAATTTTGGATAATCCATGGTAGAATTTTTAAGGTTTTTATTTTCAGAAAAAATATCTTGTAAATTTTGAGTATAATCATAATTTGGCAAATGAATCATATTTTTTGAAATAAAAGTCGCATCTTCTAAAGTAAGATCTTGATTACTAATATTATTAATAAGTCTTTGTTCATCATAAGAAACAAGTAGAATATAGGCATCAGAAATATAATGGGCATCAATATATTTAAAATATGGACGATGTAGATTGATCACATTTTCTATATCTTCTTTAGTTTTAATACTATTGCAATCAAGCCAACTAACATAAATGCCATTAGGGAACAAATGTTTTTTGACCAATGATAAGAATTCTTCAGTATGAAGTTTGGCCACTCCATAAGTAAACATATTTGTAGCAGTATTCAAAATTAGATCATATTTTTCATTATTTTTTTTCAAATAATTCATTCCATCATCACGAACCAATTCCACTTGAGGATTTTGCAATAAATTATGATTGTATTGCTCTAGCTTCGGTAAATATGCAAAAACAGCAGCATTGATGTCAACCGCCGTAGTTTTTTTGGATATCATGGCCACTCCAGAAACAGTTTGCCCAGTGCCGATACCAATCACATAACTATTATTTAATTGCTGATCAAAATATCTGCGAGGGAAAATCCCAACACTATTTTCTGTATAATAATTAATCACGTGGGATAAATAGCCATCTAAAACATAAGTCTGCGGAGTAAAGTAGACAGCAGTATTTGCATTAATGTTCTTAGATTTAAAAACGGCTACCAAAGAATTATAATTAGCTACTAAATTATCAATTTGATAAATATTTTTAGGATTTCTCTCGCAATCTTTCATGAGACATTGCTTAGTTGAAATACCCTCAACTAGAATATTATTCAAGTCATATTTGCTTTGAAAAAAATAAGCAGCAATCATAATGATAATTAAAGAAATAATAAATTTTTGATAATTTTGATTTGTAATAATCGCTAGTATTAAAATCGCCAATATCAATAATGGACTAATAATTAGCCAACTAGTTATTAAATTAGCAGTTATCGCTGTTAAAAGGTAGCCCAATATATTACCAATTGAAGAAATGCACAAGAATAAACCAGCATAAATATCTATTTTTTCTAATTTAGGTTGGGCTTCTTCTATGCTTCGGCATAAAAATACAGTAGCCCAAATCAGCGGTGAAAAGGCTAAGATGTTTAAAGCAAATTGAAAGATAATTAGATTTTGATAATTAAAACTGCCAAGCCACTGCGCAATATTTGGTAAAAAAATTAAAACCGACAAGATATGGACAAAAAATAAAACACTAATTAACCACAATTTAATTTTAAATTTATTAGCCAAGACCGCGCCTAAAGTCACAAATAAAATTGAAGTAATAATGAAGAAAGAAAAAGTTGGTCTTAATAAAAATTGATAATACAAAATAATTCTCAAGAGTGAAAAATGAAAATAAAACGACATTAATGATGTTAAAAATACACCAAGAAAAAGACACCATTTGTTTTTTAAAATTTGTCCCAATGAGAATAACTCAAAATTCGTTTTTTGGATTTTAAAAACTCCCTGATGATACCAAAGTAAAATAATTAAACCAATAATGATTTGTGCCGATCCTAAGGCCATAAAAATCCAAGATAATGGCAAGCTTGAAAAGGCTAATAGTTCTAATGTCAACAAGCTGATTATTGCCCCAAAGTGATAGAGAGCATAAATCATATCGAATTTGATTTTTTTTAAATAATATGAATAAAGAGGAACGTGCAAGCCAACAATAAAAGCGGGGATGAATAATAGTAAAATTAAAACCGGAGTTGAAAAATGGAAATTATAGCCACCCATGAATAAAAATATGCTAAAAAGACAAGCATATAATCCTCCACTAATTTCAAGAAAAGGCAAAGCTTTACGCAACTTAAACCCAAAAAGATTGCCCATAGCCATACCAGAAATAAAAGTTAAAACAATAATGGCATAGGTAGTATAAAGATCACCATTAATTAAGCCAAATGCACGGACATAAATTAATTCATATGCTAAGCCAATAAAACCAGAAGTAAACGCCAAAGAAGAAAAAAGAATGATTAATAAATGAGCAGAGAGAAAATTTTTGATTTTTGACATTCAATTATTATAGCATAATTGACTGCGATTGCTTTTATGAATTACTCTCATCATTAAGTAACTCCAAGCCAAACACAAATTTATAATAAAAAATGATTATTATGGCTTATTGCGACATAGTTATTTTTAATTATCAAAAGTTAATGTTTTTTATTTTGTAAAGCTTTGACATTTCTTGGTGAAATTACACTTTCACCTGTTTGTTTTTCCAATGTTATTCTCGCTTGCTTGGCAACATTACCACCCTCTTTTGCTACTTTTTTATTTTCGTCTAAATTCTTCGGTTTTTTCTTTTTTGATATTTCAGTCGTTGAAGCCTCGGCGAGCATATTCAAAACTAGCTCAAGATTCGTCATATTGTCTCTAAGATTGTTTTTTTTGAGATTCTTAAATTTTTTATATTCTTTAACCGATTTATCCACCAAGCTTTGGTTATTTCATTAGTCAAAATCGCATATTCTAAACCCTCTTTCATTCCTCTTTCACTCCGCTCATCAGTTAGTTCTTTTCTAACTTCGATACTTTTCAGTCTTTGATTAATCCATTCCTTGGAATAACCTTTTTTGAGATAAATTTGCAGCGCTCTCTCAAAAGACAACTCTGGATCTTCGGTTTCTTCGATTCTTTCATAGCCAATCTTAGTTTAAAAGGCTCAGCTTTAGGGCTTAGAATTGATTAAGCCTTAAAATATTTTCAGTATCCAAAACATCTTTTTTATAAGATTTCCCATCACTTGCTTTCATTTTCAGTTGTCTGATTTTTTCGGACAACTCACTTCCTTCCCTTAATAATTTTTTCTTGAGGTCACTCCAATATTTTCTCGGTCTTTGAGTTTCAGCTAAAATTTCAATCACATCAATAATTGAAAAATACCAAAGCTTTTTTTCTTCATCAAAGTGGCGACGAACTTCTTTTTGATTAAATAAAATGATTTAATTTTCTTTTTTCATAATACAAACCTATAAATCAAACACTTATTTCCAAATACATTTTTGCTCAAGTTGAATTAAGAACTATAGTTTTACCCTCCCACCTTTCTCTTTATATTCTCATACAAGGCTTTCGTCATTTCACTCAAATCATATTCAGGCTTCCAACCCCAATCTTTCCGAGCATGCCTATCATCAATTGTCTGCGGCCAAGACTCAGCAATTTTTTGACGAAAATCTGGTTCATAGTAAATTTTAAAATCAGGAGAAAGATTTTTAATTTCTGTCACCAATTGCGCCGGCGTAAAACTAATCGCCCCGAAATTATAACTGGTTCGGATGCTTATTTTTTCCTTTGATGCTTGCATTAATTCAATCGTCCCTCTGATCGCATCATCCAAATACATCATTGGTAATTGCGCATCAGCTTTCAAAAAACAAGTATAACTATTATCTTTCACCAAGCCGTAAAAAATATGAATTGCATATTCGGTCGTTCCATCTCCAGGAGCTGCTTTCCAGCCATTGAGTCCCGGATAGCGCACGCTTCTAACATCAACGCCAAATTTATGCCAGTAATATTGACACAATAATTCACCTGTTACTTTGGTCACCCCATAAATGGTTGTCGGCTCTAAAGAGGTGTGTTGGGGCACATTTTCTTTAGGAGTGGTCGGTCCAAAAGCAGCAATTGAGCTCGGCCAAAACACTTTTAGTTTTTTTTCTCTCGCTAATTCCAAAACATGCCTTAAGCCATTGATATTTATTTCCCACGCTAAATCAGGATTTTTTTCACCCCCAGCTGATAATAAACCAGCAAGATGATAAACTTCGCTAATTTGATATTTTTCCACTATTTGCCGAATTAAATTTCCATCCGTTACATCGCCTTTTTCTATTACACCTCTAAATTGACTATCGCTAGTTTTTCTCGCTAAAGCAATTACCTGATCTTGACCATAGATTTCTTGCAGTTTTGGCACCAATTCACTTCCAACCAATCCAAAAGCGCCAGTGACTAAAATAGTTGTTTTTTGCATTTTACCTTTCATTTATATGAATTATTAATCAAATTATAACACTGATTTATGCTCAATTTAACTCCTTATTTTCACTCTTGACAAAACCCCAATTTAGTAGTTTAATAACGCCAACTATCAAATAGAAAGGCTTTTATGGTCCAAAAAATCAATGAAGTTTATCGCTGCCAAATTTGCGGTAATATTGTCGAGGTCTTAACAGTCGGTGGCGGTCAATTAGTCTGTTGTAATCAAGCAATGACCTTACTCACCGCCAATACCACTGATGCTAGTCAAGAAAAACACGTGCCAGTCATAAAAAAAACTAGTGATGGCTATCAAGTCATTATTGGTGATGTCGAACATCCGATGACTCAAGAACATTACATCGAGTGGATCGCTCTTCATACTCCAGCTGGTATTTATCGCCAATATCTCAAGCCAAATGATCAACCCATGGCAGAATTTTGTTATTCTGGCAATGCTATTAAAGCAAGTTGTTATTGCAACTTACATTCTCTCTGGGAAAAATCAATTTAATCATCATCTTGTTATCTGCCACAAAAGGTATTTACCGTTAACGAGAAAAGTTACTTTAACCATTGACAAAAAACCAAATTTGTGTTACAATAACAAATACTCTTTTTTATGATAGTAATTTAGTCAATATCAACTAGCAAAACGGGTCACATTACCAAATGGCCCATTTTTTTGTTTAGAGATATAAATTAAATTTTTATCATAACTGAGTCAATATTAGCATTAAATCAATTTTAAAATTTACAGATCGTAAATTTAAATAAAGAAGGGATTTCATGAAGACTAAGTCACAAACAAGAAAAATTTGGGGTAAAAAAAGACAAGTCATACCAAAATTAGACTTCTTAAAATTGCAAATTGACTCATATAAAGCCTTTCTGACTAAGGGTATCAAAGAATCTCTCGACGAAATCACCGGTGAAAAAGGAATCGAAGACTATACCAATAAAAATTGGGCATTGAAATTCGGTAAACACTATTTCGGCA
>CAZMIQ010000053.1:0-7525 GCA_964566525.1 uncultured Pseudomonadales bacterium
CCTTAATGACTACTTGTAATTTGAGCTTTTTTTGGCTAAGATCTAAATATAATTTTTCTTCCAAAAGCTGATGATTGACAAAATTAAAATGAAGGGTGCTGAGATAATATTTAAGTCGATAATTAGCATGAAAAATAAAATTACCCTGTTCGTCGGTCAGAGTTTTGGCCGCGAGACGATCATGAGCGACTAAATTTAAAGATAAAGGAATATCGGATAATGGTTCACCGGCTTGATTAAGCACTTGTCCTTCCAGATTGAAGTGATTAATGCCGGCTATGATGCGTCTGAATAGACCATAAAGATAAACACCTAAAATAATTAGATTGAGCCAAATTGGATAAATGAGAGTAAAAATAATAACAATGGCAAAAGTAATGCCCCAGAGCAAACCAAGAGCATTAATGAGGCTAGAAAGTAAACGTAATAAACGCCATTTGAGATTAAATTGATTTTCTTTCTGCTCTTCTTGGGCATAATTATCTAAATCTAAATCCATGGGAATTTGAAAAGTGATCATTTTGTCAAATTCGCTGCTAATATAAAATTTATCAGCTAAATAAAAATTTTGGATAGATTGACGATCTTCTCTTTTTTTCTGGCTAGGATAAAGATATTTTGGCGAACTAACTTGCAGAAAATATTCACCGGGAGAGAGCTTGAAACCAGTGAAGAATCCGTTTTTATTGGTAATACTAGCAGTGACAAATTTACCTTCTTTAATCACCACCACTAAGGCGTCGGCGATCGCTTTTTTGGTCTTGCTATCAAAAACTAGACCTCTAGGTCTGGGGAAAAAGATGATTAATATACCAATGGGCAGAAGCATAAATAGAGAGAGGTAAGGGAAAAGCTGAGTAGACAATGTTTCTAATAATTGAATAACTCTAGGTGGCAAGCTTAATAAAGTTAGTAAATTAGGGAGGAAATTTGGTCTAGCGGCAAAAGGATTATTTACTAATAAGCCAGTACTAATCGGACAATCTAAAGTGACATAGTCTGGACAAGTGTCCATACCTGGTTCTTGACGATAACATGGCTTACCAGAAGCGAGACAATCAGCGAAACTACCTAAATTGCAAGTCATAGTGCCAGTGCACCAAAAATATTTAGCTTCTTGACTGCAGTCGTATTTGGCGCGTTGGAGACAACCATCACCACTGAGACTAGTTTCATTTAAATAACAATTACGTCCAACTTTATGACATTCAGCTAAGGTGCCACTAGTACATTGACTTTGATTGATGCACCAATGATAAGTGCGAGCTGGAGGAGTTCCGCTACAATCTTGAAGAGCATTAGCTAAACATTGCTGATGATCTTGATAATAGCAGTGACGATTAGCATTTAGACATTGATCGAGCGTGCCGCTAGCACAGGTGTTTTGATCAGTACACCAACTGTATGAGGCAATTAACCTTGGTAAATACCGTATGCGGCGAATACTACTACTAGCGGTATAATTATAACAGCCAGTGACTTGAACTGACCAGTTATTCCAATCAGAAAAATCTAAGGGGTCATTAAATCTAATGCCAGCACTCAAGTCGCCAACTTGATAACTGGTTTTTTTGAGAGTGAGGGTATATCTGAGGGTAGTGGGGCCGCAAGCACTGGGACCAAGATTTTCCACTCGAAGACGGTAGTCGTCATTTTCGAAATTACTGGTGCCCAAAGTCCAAAGAGTGAGGCCGTTAAGAGTGAATTTTTGATAACTAATATTAACTGCGCTAGTACAGATATCCCAAATGAAAGTATGAGGATATTCATTAGTAACATAATCGCTGACGGGTGAAATTAGATAAGGGATAAGGACTTGCACAGTACAATCTAAATCAGCTATTCTTAAGTCATTAACTGGAGTCTCATATTCGCAGCCATTAGCGTCAGTCAAGACTGCTTTGATTTGATAAGTAATCGGATTTGTATTTTTGACCTGTAAATAAGGCAGAAGTGGTTGAATAATTACTTTTCTATTAAGGTCATCAATGATAACTGAGTATTGAGCCGTATTTTGATTAATAAAACTAATATTATTAAAAATTAAAACATCGTCAACATAAATATCAGCTCTTACTGGCAGTCCGCCAGGGGGATAATCAAAAATCATGGCTGGGTTACGATTATCAATTAAGCCATTAGGAGCACTGAATTTGACTTGCGGTAATAAACTTAAATTTTCACAATCATAACGACACTCTTCTTCCAGCAAGTAAAAACGGTAAGTGGAGCTAGAAGTTTGATTATGGGCTGCATCATTAGCAATGACGCGCCAATAATAAGTCCCCCAAGCAAGAGCTTGCTTTAACTTCAAATAATAAATGCCATTTTCAAACCAAACTTGATAATCATGATGATTAACTGGACCAGAAAAAGTGCGTTCGAAACTAAAATTGCTCTTATTTGATAAGTCGCCCTGTAAATTAAAAGTATATTCGGTGACACCTTCGTCATCAATCGCTTCTTTGAAAGAAAAAACTGGATATGGATCACATAAATGTGATTCATGAGCGGGAGTAATTAACTCTGGGGGAGAAGGAGGAAAGTTGTCATAAGTGACGATATGTGCTTGGAGAATAGTTGATTCGGTCGCCTGATAAGTAGCTTGCCACCAACTTTGGGCTGAAGCTAAATTAGGCAGGAAGATAGAGATTAAAAAAGTGGTGAGATAGAGTACAGTTTTTTTCATAATTAAAATTTAGCAGTTAAAGTATAAGTAAGCGGCGCTTCATAAGTGCCATTGACATTAGTGTTGGTAGCTACCAAACGATAACAAACATTATTAGTACTGGTAAAAGAATTAGGTGGAGAGCTGATAATAATAGTAGGCAAATCTCCATTTTCGGCGTCGGCAAAATGTCGGTACCCTTGGTGATAATTAAAAACATTATCATTACCAATGACATTTTCCAAAGTAAAAGCTAAGCCTTTTCCTTGACCGCTGCTTGTCCAAGCTATTTCTTGGTCTTTACTCATGCCTGGGACTCTGGCGGAAGGAATACAAGCATTATTGCTACTGCCGTCACCTAAACAAAGCACTGGGCTACCAAGGCCGATTAAGCTCATTTGATCGGCAGTGATAGCGGTAATAGAAAAACCGCTAGGAATATTAGTAGAAGCGATTAATCTCTGAGCAATGTCAGTAAAATTAAGATTATTAACAATACCAAAACTAGCAAGGGCGCTAGTGGTTGGTCTTTGATTCGGTAAATTACAAAAAATGTCATTTTCTGGCAAGCCGATAAGAGTAAAAGTAATATAAGGAGAAATAGTGGCAAGCATCTGCACGCTGCGCGAACTAGTGACTGTTTCTAAATGACTATAAATAATGTCTCCTGATTGGGCAATTTGCTGAATCCAAACTGGGGCATAAACTAAGCGAGCGTTAGGTAAAGTGGGATCATGGAGAGGGTTAATAATATCGAAAATTTGTAAATAGTTGTCATTAGTATAGCCAAAATCTGCCAAACTATAGTGACCAGTGCCAGTATAGGGACAAGTAATGAGATGGTAGTAGCCATTGTAATATTGATGATTAGCAATGGCAGCAGTTTCAATAATTGGGGTGCCAAATTCGAAAACTCCGGGAATAGAATTGGGACAAGAAACAGTCAGATGTTTGGCGTCATAAGCATTGTAGTCTGGATTACCGTCACTGGCGAGCGGATCATTATTGAAGGCATAAATTAAAATCCGAAAACTTCCTTCTGGAGTAGATTTGTGAGATTTGATGGCAATTTTAAAATTTGTTCTTTCTACTTGAGAGGCAGTAGAATAAACACTATTTTCATTAATCAGCCTAGTGCTGAGGCGAAATTGACCTTGAGCTTGGACATGAAGCGGAAAAAATAGTAGACACAATAAAATAAGCACTTTCATTTATGCTCTATTTTATAATAGAAATTAGTTCTTGACAAGTAGGCAATTTTAGCATATGATGGAAAAATGAAAAAAATGAAGCTAATAGTGGGCTTGGGCAACCCAGGCGAAAAATACAAAAACTCTAGACATAATGCTGGTTTTATAGTGCTTGAACAAATAGCAGTAAAAGCTGAAAGTGGACAATGGCAGAAAGAAAAAAGGTTTTTGGCAACGATGAGCAAAATGGTGATCGGAGAACAGGAGATTTTTTTAATGAAACCAGATACATTTATGAACTTGTCTGGTATGGCAGTCCAAGCATGGCAAAAATTTTATAAAATTGAAAAGATAGAAAATGAGATATTGATAATATATGATGATTTGGATTTGCCTTTCGGGGTCGTGAAAATGACCGCTAGTTCTCCTCATGGGCATAATGGCATCGGTAGTATTAAAAGTACTTTGAAAATAAATGAATTCCAACAATTACGCTTGGGAATAGATGAGCGTGAGGGCGAAAGAAACATCCCTGCCAGCGATTATGTTTTACAAAATTTTTCAATGACGAATTTAGCGAAACTCAAGGGTGAAATGGCAGAAATAGCGATGGAAAAAATTAAACAATGGCTTTAGAAAAACTGACACAAGGCATTAATTGGCAAAAATATGCGCAAATGGAAAAAAATCGCTATATTTGTAAGCCGGAACAATTATTAGCCTTAAGAGTGACTAAAGCATTAGATGACCAAGAACATAAAGAACTGTATTTGCGTTTGTGTAAATACACGCAAGAAGCAATAATAGAACAAGCTTTGTCATTTGTAAGTGATGCAAAAGCCAATAATAAGGGTAAGTTGTTTTTATGGAAAGTAAAACAAATAAAAAATGAATGGCTGAAAAATGGTAAAAGTCCAAGAAAGATAGTGGAAAAGAAAAAAGGCGTGAAGAAAGAAAAGAAGAAAAATTTGCAAGAAGATTTGTTTTCGCAAGTAAAATAAATATATTAACTCTAATTATTAAATATTATGATATAATATCTTTCTAATTAAATTGGCCCCATCGTCTAGCGGTTTAGGATATTTGGTTTTCATCCAAAAGATCGCGGGTTCGAATCCCGCTGGGGTCACAAATAGGGAAATTGTGAAGTTGATTGTCATATTGTGCTATAATGTTTCAAGTATTAACTACAATAGAAAGCTTATATGTCTGAAGTTTTAAACCAGAATGAAGTTTTTCGTATGCCTTTAATTGGTGATGAAGCGCCAGCTTTTATTGCCAAAACAACTCAGGGAGAGATTAATTTTCCAAATGATTATAAAGGGAAATGGGTAATACTTTTCTCACATCCAGCTGATTTTACACCAGTTTGCACAACTGAATTTATGACTTTTGCCTCAATGGCGGATGATTTTAAAAAATTAAACACTGAATTAATCGGTTTATCAGTCGATTCACTATATGCTCACATTGCTTGGTTGAGAAAAATTCAAGAAATAGAGTGGAATGGTAAAAAGAATATTGAAGTAAAATTTCCTTTAATAGAAGATATTAAAATGGAAGTAGCAAATAAGTATGGCATGATTCAACCCGGACAATCAAATACTCAAGCGGTGAGGGCAGTGTTTATTATTGATCCTAAAGCTAAAATTAGAACAATTTTGTATTACCCGTTAAGCACTGGTAGAAATTTTGATGAAATTAAAAGAATAATCATTGCTTTACAAAAAGCTGATCAAGACCAAGTGGCTACACCGGCTGACTGGCGTCCTGGTCAAGATGTAATTGTGCCAACGGCTGGTTCTTGTGGAGTAGCGAAGGAAAGAATGCAAAGTCAAAATAAAAAACAATACTGTTTAGATTGGTTTATGTGTTTTAAAAAAGAAAGTTAAGATAAGTAATTGTAATTTGATAAAAGAAAAACCCGTTGGTATAATACCAACGGGTTATAAAAATCCTAGAACCAGCCGCTTTGCTGCATAGCAAAACCGAAAAACTTATCAAACCAGCCCAACAGCCACTCCGTGAAGGTGTAAAAACTAGGCATGATGGTATGCAACTTCGGAAACAACTCACCTGCCATGATATATACAATGGCGCCAAAAAAGGCTCTACCAAAAAATCTGAGTGTTAAATAAGTTCCCCTCAAAACTCTCATCCACTTATTCATTTAATTGCCTCCTCTAGGATTATTTGTTAGTGAAGTTGCTAGATGACTCGCTAATGAGTTGCTAGCAATTCACCAACATTTTAAAGAACGTTTGCTCAAAGCAAACAGTGCTTATTATATCATATATATCATAATTGTCAAAGTTATAGGATTATTATGTTATTTATTTGATGCTTGTGATATAATATGTATAGATAAGATGTATTATAATTTAAAATTATTATCACGTCTTATACTCTTTAAAATGGGGGTTGATGATGGTGATGATGTTGGAAGCTTTGGATAGTATCTTGCGAGATTTGTTTCATGCGTGGAAGGTTTTTTGGCGTGGTCTATGGAGATTTTTGAATAAACACTGCGGCAAATTTTCTTGGCTAATAGTGATGATGTCAACATTGCGTTTAATAAGATATATGTTTGATGTATCTGGTGATTGGAGGGTGGCGCTAGCATTATTTGTGTTAGTATTTATAAATCAGCCGTTAGATTTAGAAAATCAAGCTGAAGCAAAAAAAAGAGAAATCGATGATAAAAGTGATCATTAAAGAGTAAATCTTAGGGGCATTAGTGGTAAAACTAATGCCCTCTTTTTTTATTAAGATTAATTTTTTTCTTCTTCCCAACCTTGAGAAAAAATGTCATTCCGACTTAAAAATAAAATTTCGTCAATGTATTTATTAAATTGACGATAAGTAAGATCAATAATTAAATCAGTATTTTTTAATTCCACAAAACAATGATAAATATAGCCATTTTCTACGGCAGGATGCTGGGGAGGTAAAATATTATTTTTTCTTTTCACCCAGATAATTTTGCAAGGAATGCGATATTGATGACGTAATTCCATCGCTAATTTTTGATTCCAATCAAGACATTTATTCCGTTCAAGCTTTTTGTCGCCACTGAGAAAATTTCTTTTTTCGGCAATAGAGCAAACCAAGTTTTTTATTTTTTGATGATCAACTATTTCTGAACATGGCACTCTTTCAATGCGCATTATTGACTCCTTTATTTTGTCTTTTAATGACTATGATAGTTTATCACATTTTTATAAAAAAATTAGAGCAAAATTTGTTACTCCTCCACCTCATTCATCCGATTATCACTCGCTAGAATAAAGTAATTAAAGTCTTTGCGGTGATTGCTTTGGTGGATGGGAAAGAAAAAAGATAAATTATGGTCAATAGTGGTGGCTTCCATTTGATCTAAATCAGTGATTTTTAATTTCTGCGGACCGGAGAAGGTGTGATTATCTTTACTGGCGTTAAAATCAGCGGTGGGGATAAGAATAGTAAAGTGAGTTTCAGTGAAGGGAGAAGTGCGAAGAGCTTGAGTATAGGATTTACTAATGGTGGGGATAATGTATTCAAGGGCATAGTGATAGTTGCCGGTGGTTTTAGGAAAAAAACCTTTGACTTCTACGTAGGATTGAGTTTCGCTAATGGATTCAATATTCCAGTAAAGATTGGGTAATGTGACTTGTTTTTGCAAATGAGG
>CAZMIQ010000054.1:0-7226 GCA_964566525.1 uncultured Pseudomonadales bacterium
CACGAGAAACAATTTTACAAAATGTACAAGGAGGCATTTTTGAAGAGAAGTTAAATTTACAAAATAAAGATAAAGAAAACTAAAAAAAAAGTCACATTAATTCAAAAAACAATTTATTAAACAAAAAAACCAGTTTATACTCATCACAAAATAATTTTCAAACTATGGAAATTCCAAAATTTCATGAAACATTTATCCCAATTCTTGAAGTTCTTAACAATGTTGGATCCTTACATCATAGAGAATTAAGACATCAGATTCGTGATAAATATTATTCAAAATTACCTCGTGAATTACTTGATCAACAAACAAGCACCGGAGCAAATACTCTTTTAGATCGCATTGGCTGGGGCATGTATACGCTCAAAATGGCAAAATTAGTTTTCCAACCATCCAAAGGAATTTTTCAAATCACACCCAAAGGAAAACAAGTTTTAGAAAAAGGAATATTCACACTACAAGACCTAAAAAAAGATCCAGACTATTTAGCTCATGAAAAAGCAAAAAAAGATAAAAAAGAAAATGAAGAAATTCTATCCCTCGAAAACGCATCCCCTCAAGATTTAATTGATTCAGGTTTTTCAACAATTGAATCACAAGTCAAAAATGACTTACTAGAAAAATTAAAAGACATCGATCCATATTATTTTGAAAAAGTAATTTTGATCCTTCTTCAGAAAATGGGATATGGAGATTTTGTGGAAACTGCAAAATCAGGAGATGGAGGAATTGACGGAATCATAAACGAAGACAAACTAGGCTTAGAAAAAATTTTTATTCAAGCAAAACGCTATAATGAAGGCAAGGTAAGAGAAAAAGAAATTCGCAATTTCATTGGTGCAATGAGCGGAGACACAACAAAAGGAATTTTTGTAACAACATCAACTTTCGATGATTTAGCCATTAAAAAAGCAACAGAAGCACATCACAAAATCATCTTAATCGATGGCACAAAACTTGTAGACTTAATGCATCAATATAATGTCGGAGTTCAAGTAAGCAATACTTACGAAGTAAAACAAGTCGATGAAGATTTTTTTGAGTGAATATAAAATAGAAGAATTCTGAAAAAATTTACAACTACAAACAATAAAACAAAACACTCCTTCTTATAAGAGTAGCAAGCCCCACTCATATTCAATAAAAACAATTTTGCCTCAAAAATTAACGCCATTTTACCCCCAAAGGAATTTGACGAAATATGGCTCATTTTAGATAACGATAATACAACCCCAAAATTTACCGAATTATTACAAATCAAATAAACCATCACCCCTAAACTAAAGTTTTTCTTTTCCCCAAAAAAAACCTATAATCAAACAAGAAAATCTCTAAAAAATTCCTTATGCCACCAAACACCACTTCAAATTTCGAAGCCCAATTATTCAAAGCCGCCGACAAATTACGCAAAAATATTGATGCTGCCGAATATAAAAATGTGGCTTTAGGCCTTATTTTTCTTAAGTATATTTCAGAATCCTTCAATGAATTATACGAAAAATTAAAACAAGACGAATTTTCAGATCCCGAAGATCGAGATGAATATATCGCGGAAAATATTTTTTTCGTACCGGAACCCGCCAGATGGAAAACCATTCAAGAAAAAGCAAAGCTCCCAACCATAGGCGAAGAATTAGACAATGCAATGGAAGCGATAGAAAAAGAAAATCCTGAGCTCAAAAATGTACTTCCAAAAGTTTTTGGAAAACCAAATCTCGACAAAGCCTCCCTCGGACAACTAATTGATTTAATCTCAAACACGGAATTAAAAACAACAACTGAAAACTCAAAAGACCTCTTCGGTCGTGTTTATGAATATTTTCTCGGAGAATTTGCAAACGCAGAAGGAAAAAAAGGTGGCCAATTCTACACCCCGAAATCAATTGTAAAACTAATGGTCGAAATGATCGAACCATACAAAGGACGAGTTTATGATCCGGCTTGCGGAAGCGGAGGAATGTTTGTAATGAGTGAAAAATTTGTTGAAGAACATCAAGGAAACATCAAAGACATCACGATTTACGGTCAAGAATCCAATCAAACAACTTGGAAACTTTCAAAAATGAACCTTGCAATCAGAAATATAAATTCAAAATTTGTCGCATGGAATACGGAAGGTAGCTTTCTAAAAGATGTTCACCCCGATTTAAAAGCCGACTTTATTTTAGCAAATCCCCCATTCAATCAATCCGACTGGGGACAAGAGCTCCTCCGAGAAGACGCAAGATGGAAATACGGACTTCCCCCCGCAGGGAATGCAAATTTTGCATGGATTCAGCATATGCTCTACCACCTCGCACCACACGGAATAATGGCAACCGTCCTTGCAAACGGATCTCTAAGTTCAAACACCTCAGGCGAAGGAGAAATCAGAAAAAATTTGATAACAAAAGACCTCGTTGAATGTATCGTAGCACTACCAAAGCAATTATTTTACAACACCGGCATTCCTGCTTGTATTTGGTTTTTAAGAAAAGAAAAACAAACAAGAAAAAACGAAATATTATTCATCGATGCCTTCGAAATGGGCTTTATGAAAGATCGCGTACACCGTGAATTATCCGAAGAAGACACAAAAAAAATCGCCACAACTTACCATCTTTGGAAAAAAGAACCAGAAAAATACGAAGATAAACAAGGATTTTCAAAATCCGCAAACATCGAAGAAATCGAAAAACAAGGCTTTGTACTTACACCGGGGCGTTATGTAGGCATACAAGAACAAGAAGACGACGGCATCCCCTTTGAAGAAAAAATGCAAAAACTCACAGCCACATTAAAAGAACAATTCGCAAAAGAAAAAGAAATGAACGAAGAAATAAAAAGGCAACTAAAGAAAATCGGCTTCGAAATTTAACTCAGAAAATAATGACAAAAAATATTTTTGAAGACATCAAAAGAATAAACGAATATCAGCAAGAATATTGGTCTGCTCGTGAACTGTATAAACATTTAGGATACAGCGAATATGGAAAATTCTTACCAGTAATTGAAAGAGCAAAACAAGCTTGCAAAAATAGCAAACAAGAAGTGAACCTGCATTTCGCCCACACGAGCGAACCCCAAAAATCCCGCAACCAATACGGAGAAATTAAAGGACAAAACATTGATGATTACCATCTCTCCCGTTATGCTTGCTATCTCATCGCTCAAAACGGAGACCCAAAAAAAGAAGAAATTGCAAAGGCACAAACATATTTTGCCATTCAAACAAGAAGACAAGAAATAAATGATAATTTCATAGAAGATGACAAAAGAATTTTCCTTAGAGATGAGATGAAAGAACACAACAAAAACCTATCAAAAGCAGCAAAAGAAGCAGGAGTCGTCAATTTTGCCAATTTTCATGATTCTGGATACATAGGACTTTATGACGGCCTTAGACAAAAAGACATTCATGCAAAAAAGAAACTTAAACCAAAAGAAGCAATTTTAGATCACATGAATAGTGAAGAACTCGCTGCAAATCTTTTCCGTGCAACACAAGCAGAAGCAAAGCTCAAAAGAGAAAACATAATCGGACAAGATAAAGCAAATATGGCTCATTATAATGTCGGCAAAAAAGTAAGACAAACCATAAAAGAACTCGGCGGAACTATGCCGGAAAATCTACCAACTCCCGACAACATCAAAGAATCAAAAAAAAGATTAAAAAATAAAAATCAAAATTCTTTATCAAATAATGAAAAATAATGACCGACAAAGAAATAAAAAAAGTCCTAAAATTCATTCAAAACCGATGCAAAGAAACAAAACAAGCAGGAATTGATAGGCAAAAATTAGAACAATTTAAAGAACTCGGCCATTTTAAAGACATTGCAAAAACTCTTCAAAACCGCGAATATTGCCGATATCCAATAGAAGAAGCCTATTTCAGAATTGGACTAACAGAAAAAGGCATCAATTTCATCAAACCATGGTATAAACCAAACGATTGGAAATATATAATCAACACAATAATTTCAATCATCGCCCTTATTGTTTCAATTCTTGTAGCAATTTATAAATGACACAAACTACCTCAATTTGGCTGGAAAAAAACTTTAACCTAAATTTTTTCATAAATTTATTTCTTGAAAATCTTATCTGGATAATCATTGCCTTTCTATTTTCAGTTTTACTTTTATCTTTGAGGAGCGTTCTTTTATTTTTCAAACTAAACAAAAACAACAGAGAAACCAAAGGCAACGGATACGGAAAACATTTAGCGGATAGATATATGGAATTGTATTTAAACAAAGATTCAAGAACATTCGGAAAGCCTTTTCATGTTTGCATAGCAACCACAAACCAAAAAACAGAATCAAACATAAACAACCAAGGACTAATAGACAAAGAATTAATAAAACTAAAATTACTAGAAAAAAAAGAAAACGAATTAGTATTTTCAGATAAAAGATATGATCGTTTTAAAAACTATCTTCTTTTTACCCTACTCAAGCTTTTTTATATTTATTTTATCGGAGACAACAAAAATTTTTACATAAAAAAATAATAATGACACAAACAAATACAAATTGGGAAGAAACGACTTTGGGAGAAATTATAGAAACAAATAAATCAAGTATTGGCAAAGATTTTGAATTTGATGAAATATTATACTTAGATACAGGATCAATTACAGAAAATAGAATTGAACAATTACAAAATTTTAACATTTCAGAAGCACCAAGTAGAGCAAAAAGACTTGTAAAGGAAAACGACATAATTTATTCAACAGTTAGACCAAATCAAAAACATTTTGGTTATGTTAAAAATCCAAAAAAAAATTTAATAGTTTCAACTGGCTTTACTGTCATTTCAATAATTCAAAATAAGGCAGATTCGAAATTTTTATATTACTTTATTACACAAGATAAAATTATAAATTATTTACAACAAATTGCAGAACATAGTACCTCAACATATCCATCAATTAGACCAGAAGATATTGAAAATCTTCCGATCCTCCTCCCTCCCCTCCCCGAACAAAAAGCCATAGCCTCCGTTCTTTCATCACTTGATGATAAAATCGAACTCCTCCGAGAAGAAAACAAAACCCTAGAATCCCTCGCCCAAACAATCTTCCACGAACAATTCGGCAAATACCGCCCCACTGAGCCACTCCCCGAAGGCTGGAGAGTTGGAAAATTGTCAGAAATCGCAGAATTTTTAAATGGTATTGCTTTACAAAAATATCCTCCAGAAAATGAAACCGAATATTTACCAGTTGTAAAAATTAGAGAACTCAAAGCTGGAATTACAAACCAAACTGACAAAGCAAGTAAAAATATTGATTCAAAATATATTATTAATGATGGTGATGTTTTATTTTCTTGGTCAGGAAGCCTCGAGGTTGTAATTTGGCAACACGGCAAAGGCGCACTAAACCAACATTTATTCAAAGTTTCATCTGAAAAATATCCGAAATGGTTTTATTATTATTGGACTTTATACCACTTATCAGAATTTAGAGAAATTGCATCAAACAAAGCAACGACAATGGGACATATTCAAAGGCATCATTTGAATCAAGCAGAAGTAATTATTCCAAATGATAATACAATGCAAAAAATAAATTCTCAAATGTCACCAATTCTAAATAAAATCATGCTAATCAATCAAGAAATCCAATCCCTCGCTTGTAGTCGTGATGAGTTATTGCCAAAACTTATGTCAAGTCTAATTAGAGTAAACGATTCTAATAATAATTAACAATTTAGATGGATATTAAATATATAAAAGAAATTAGTATTAAAAACATCAAAGGTTTAAAAGAAAAAAACTTCGATTTAAATATTATTCCCAATAAACCAACAATATTTGTAGCACCAAACGGATTTGGAAAAAGTTCTATTACAACAGCTTTTAATTCTTTGAAAAAAACTGGAATAAAAATAAATAATAAAGAAGATTGTTTTGAAAACAAAGAAGAGAATAATAAAAATGTTGAGATCATTGTTAAAATTGAAGAATCAAATAAAAAAATTAAAGAACTTAAGGCTACTCAAACAATTAATGAAATTGATACATATTTTGATGTTTTTGTTATTAACCATTCAATAACGCCAAAATCAAAAGGACAAAATTTTGACGGATTTACTTCATCTAAGGCCTCATTGGAAATTTTACCCATAATTCTAAAAAAAACGATTCCAGAAAAAAAATATTTTGAATATAGCTCAAAAAATGAAAAACAAAAATTTGGCAAAAATGGGAAAATTTTATCAAACTTAGAAGATAGATTAAAAAACTATCAATTTCTAATAAATTTTTTTAAAAACAAATCATTTAAAAAACTACACAATAAAACAAATTCCAAAAATATAAATTCTTGGATAGAAAATATTAATAATTTAGATGGAACCGCTGACAAGATAAAAAAAAACATAAACAACAGTCAAATTATTAAAGCTTTTGAACCTTTTAGAGATTTAGCAAAAGATAAATTTTCAAAAAACACAGATCAATATTTACATATTTATCAATTGTTTAATTTAGGAATCACAAATAAAAACCATTTAAACGATATTCTAAAATATTATAAATACTGTATTTACAAAAATAGTATTGAAGAAACACTAAACAGTATTGGAAACACCTGGAAAAACATCAAACCAACGGAAAATAAAGGAAAATTACTTTTAAGATTACCAGATATCAGAAATATTTCTAATGGACAAAGAGACTCTATCGTATTTCTTGTTAAACTATTAGAAATGGAAGAAAAAATCGGTAATAAGCCATTAATATTAATAATAGACGAAATTTTTGACTATCTTGACGATGCTAATCTAGTCATATGTCAGTATTATATTTCAAAAATAATAGAAAAATTTAAAAATTCGAAAAAACAGATTTTTCCAATAATAATGACACATTTAAACCCTTATTACTTTAAAGGTTATGTTTTCCAAGATCAAAAGATACATCATTTAAACAAAACAAATACTCAAATTACAAATAATAAATTAAGTAAAATCATTGAAAAAAGAGAAGATGAAACCATTAAAAATAAACTTGATACATATTTTTTACATTTCCATCCAGAAACGCACAGTTTAGAAAATGAATTTGAGCAATTAAAAACAGACAAAGAACTTGCCAATAAACAAGCATTCGAAAATCATATTACACAAGAATTTTCAAAATATATCAATGAAGATGTTGGTTACGATCCATTAGCAGTTTGTACATTTCTAAGAGTTAAAATAGAACAATATTTTTATAATCAATTAGAAGATTCT
>CAZMIQ010000055.1:0-2367 GCA_964566525.1 uncultured Pseudomonadales bacterium
CGCACCTTTCTTGATGCAACCGTAACTACTTTATAATTTGGTAGTTTTATGCAATGCTAATCACTTCGACATTAGAAATTCTTTGTCGATGACCAATGGTTTTGCGATACTTTGATTTAGATTTGTATTTGAGAACTCTAATTTTTTCGTCTTTACCATTCTCTAAGACTTTGATGGTGACTTTGGCTTTGGCAACCACTGGTTGACCAACTTCGACTTTTCCTTCATTATTAACCAAAAGGACGTCGGTGATTTCTACTTGATCACCCTCTTGCTGTTTGAGCAAGTCTACTGTCAAGATTTGACCTTCGGTGACTTTATATTGTTTACCTTGTAATTGTATAATGGCATATTTCATAAGGGTGATATTATATCATGCTAATCTTGAAAAGTCAAAAGACTTTAACCACTGATACCACCAGACTAAAGCGGCACTAATGGTTAAGAAGATAAGCAAGAAAAATAACCACCACCAATTAATGGAAGCTTTGGTTTCAAGACCTAAGACAGCTGGTAGCTGGGTCGAGGCGGTAGCTTCAAATCCAGTTGGCAAATCAGCTAACTGACTTTTAATGGTAGATGTCGTAGCAGTGGATAGAGGCTGATTTTCGCTGTTTGAAAAGTAATAATCGCTTGACTCTTGATTAACTGCTAGGAGAGAGTCAGGGCTGTTAGAGTTTGGAAGGTGGTGAGTTGAATTATCTGGCTCGAAAAAATTAAGAGTGGCTTGATAATCATGGTCATCAAGCATAACTGGCTTTAGCTCTTTATTTGCCTCAATTATTGGTTGAATTGTTTCTAACTCGAACTGATCATCAATGGTGGCTTCAGGGGTGGCAAGCGGTGACTCAATTAATGAGGCAACTGGAGTAGCTTCTTTTTCTCTATTAATTTTGATTAACCAATCATAATTCATAGTGAGATTTTTGATTTTTTGACTGAGTAAATAATGCCAGTTTTTGTTGGTCCACTGAAAATTAATGGTGGCACTATTACTGGCGGCAACTCCTAGCTGCCAAGTTAGATTTTCTAATTGAAACATCGCGTCATTAGCGACCAATGTATAAGCAGATGTGGCTTCATGACTAATGCTTAGCCACAAAGTTGGCTGCAAATAATAATTAAAATTCCCATGATAAGCAAATTTATAATTGACTATCAACTTATCAGTGCTAGAATTGATAAGGCGCCAACTTTGCTGAAACTGCAGGCGCTCAGGTTTAAAATTGATTAAAAAAGACTGAGATGATTCCCACGCGCAAGTTAAATCATTACAAATGAGATTTCGCCATTCAATTTCTGACATAGATTGCTTTCCAATTATTAGTAATAAGGTTTTTTTGCCAACTCCATGGAGCGGGTATTGCTTGATAAGAGTATTGATCATGCAACTCGCCTAAGTGATCAAATAACTTCAAATTTCCTCCTGATCTAGATATGCTAGGAAAGTTAATGATTTTTTCTTCCTGAGGAGCTAATTCACCACTTAATTTGAAGCCCTCTTCCAAGCCTTCGCTCAGCAGCCATTCATCAAGATTAATAATGTTCTTTGATTGATTGTTGAGGGTAATGCTGGTCTCGGAGTTAGTTGACGACCAAATAATTTTACTAATCATAATCTCTTTTTTGCTTTCGCTGTCAATTTCATGGCATGCTAGATTATGACATGCCCAAATGGGACTCATTTGACTCCAACGCTCTTCATGATCTTTAGCTCTGGCAGTTAAATAAAAGTGAGTTAATTGAGCGTGGTTAAACTTATCAGAGAAAGGAAAGTGGGCGATTTGAAAGTTATCGTAATGACTAGTGTAATTAATGCCTCTTTCACTGGGTAAGTAATCATTCTCTAGTTGAATAACATTATCCCAAGCCCCATACAGATTGTCTAGATTATCACTAATGCCCAAAACTAGGCTTTTTAGATTTGACTGAGTTTGATAGGAAAATTTTACACTCAAACTTTCATCACTTTCTACTTGAACTTGAGCGATTTTAAATTCAGTCAGATTTAAATTAGTGTCTTGATCGCCGAATTTTGGCAATGGTTCACTCGCAATAACTTCATCATTAATAATAGTACCCATTTGCCAATCTGTAGCCTGCCAGTCGCTCCAGCTACTGTGGATTTCCTTTCCCTGATCTCTAACTGTAATATCTTCAATCAAGGCTAGCTCTTGATTTTGGCTACTAATAACTTTAATGTCATCATCCTCATGTAATTTGACTTGCTTGAAAGATGGATGGCGCATTTTAAAAATGGTTTGTTTTTCTCCTGGATGACGGAGCCACATGGAAAATTTAAGCTCCCGATTATGCTCGCATGTCCCAGGATTGGGCAAAACTACTGCTTTCCAATGATTGAGATTG
>CAZMIQ010000055.1:2377-7217 GCA_964566525.1 uncultured Pseudomonadales bacterium
GAGATTGTCATTAATATTACCAAGGGTGAAATCTTGATAACTTAGAACAAAATAATTTTTCTGCCCACATAGGTCTAAACTAATAACTGGCCGATTAAAGGCACTATTATTATAATTGCTGAGCTTATATTCAAATGAAAAATTAAGAAAATTAATTTCATTACTTTCTAGCTGATGAATGATATAAGAGGTAGCAAGTGAATTACTATCATCCATGAGAAAATATGACGGCAAGTTTGCTGGATAATAAGGATAAGCACTTTTGGTTTGCCACTGAGACCGGTCCTGAAAGTCATGATGACTAAATTCAATATTATTTTGATAAAGTTTTTGTTGTCTTTTTACTTTAAGATAATATTGAGGCAAGTCAGTGGTGTTCGCTGGCCATTCGCCGTAGCTAATAATATTATTTAATAAAAATAAGCTTTGCTCGGTGGCTAAAAGATGACTAGCATTAAAAAATAGCATTAATAAAATGATAATAATTTTGACCATAAAATCCTTTCTGGCTGAGAAATAGTGAAAAAAGACCCGAGTGAGAAGATTACTTATTACTCTATTTCTCAGCCTAGTGATATTATCCTCACAAAAATGACAACATTATGACAAAAGAGTGAGCAATTTTTACTTATTGGGATATAATGGGAGCAATTTGAGGTATTTTGGAGTGAATGATAACATTTAATAAAAAAATACATAATTCATTCAGTGGTGTTTTGCTTGAGCGTATTATTAAATAGAGAGAATCTAATCAAAAAATTGACAAAAGTCCTTTTTTTTGTTACAATCAAAGGTGGTTCTTTAACTTGGGGATGTATAGCATCGATGCAAAGATTGGTTTTTTCTGGCCAAATGTCTTTGATTTGCAGACAAAAACACAAATCAAAATTTAACTGCCGATAAATTCGTCAGCAAAGCCAAATCATTATTGCTTGACACCACTGGTGCGCTCGCTAATGCTTTGACTCCAGCTAATTACGCTTTCGTAGCTTAATAGCGGCATTCAAGAATAAATTTTTATCGTCGATTTATCTTGGGTGAAAAAATAGCCGATACCTTTTTTTTGAGGCCTAAGCGCACTCAATAAAATGGCACTAAGCGCTTATGAGTTTGAGAAGTTTGTTAACTATCTTTTCTTACTCGTCATGAAAGTTAACTATTTTGGTAGAAAGTGAAAATTGATTATTTGCAGACACGAGTTCAACTCTCGTCATCTCCACCGTATACCCTGTAACAAAATACAGGGTTTCGTTTATTAGTTGCAAATCGAAAAGGTCATATGAATCAGGTCAATTGGCATCAATTAAGTTTAGCAGAAATATATCAGCATTTACAAGCCAATGATCAGGGTTTGACTTCAGCAGAATTTTGGCAAAGACAAAAAAAATACGGTAAAAATGAATTGCCCAAGAAAAAAAATGATGGTTTTTTCAAAATCATGGTTCGTCAAATTGGTGATCCAATTATTTTAATGCTTGTGGCCATGATATTTTTTTCTTTAATTATTAAAGAATACTCTGATGCTGTCGTGGTTTTTTTCATTATTTTCATCGATTTGTTGTTGGCCACTTTTCAAGAATTAAAAGCTGGTAAAAATGCTCAAGCATTAGCTAATTTGATTAAAGTTAAAGCTAAAGTTATACGTGATAATGAAGAAAAAGAAATTGAAGCGAGCGATTTAGTAATTGGTGATTTGGTATTATTAGAGTCTGGTAATAAAATTAGTGCTGATGCTAGAATTATCACTTGTCATAATCTTAGCATTGATGAATCAATCTTAACTGGTGAAAGTACCACTGTATTGAAAAATGCTGATCGAATTGCTCATCAAAGCGCTCTTTTGGCTGAGCGCAAGAATATGGTTTATGCAGGCACCTCCGTTATTACTGGTCGGGCTAAATGTATAGTGACGGATATTGGGGTTCAAACTGAAGTAGGTAAAATTGCTGATCGTATTTCTCAGACCAAAGAAAGCCAATCCCCTCTTTTGATTAGAATGAAGCGTTTTTCTTTACAAATTAGTTTGATTTTGGGTTTGGTAGCCATAATAATCACGATCTTATTATTGCTCAAGCAAACTCTTTTACAAGATCTTTTTGTCTTTGTTATTGCTTTATTGGTCTCTGCCACACCAGAAGGCTTACCATTAGCTGTGACCATGGCTCTCATGATTGCGGCTAATCGTATGTCAAAAAATCACGTCATTGTCAAAAAACTTAATGCCGTGGAAAGTTTAGGGAGTTGCACCGTGATTGCTTCTGATAAAACTGGAACTTTGACGGTTAATGAGCAAACTGCCAAGCAAATCATTTTGCCGAATGATAATGTTTTTCAAATCGAAGGGGCTGGCTACAATAATTATGGAGAAGTAAAGTCTAAAAGCGGAAGTGATTGGGAAATAGCAAAAAAAATTGGTTTCTTAGGAGCCATTAATAATGAAGCTGGTTTGGCTTATAAAAATAATCGCTTCGAACATTATGGTGATTCGATTGATGTTGCCTTTTTGGCTTTGAGTCAAAAACTGAAAGTAAATATAGATAATACTCATATTTTAGGGAGAATTCCTTATGAGTCTGAGAATAAATACTCAGCTGTTTTTTATCAAGAAGATAGCCAAACAATGTGTGCTGTAAAGGGGTCACCAGAAGTGGTCATGAGTTTTTGTGACACTATGGAAATAGATGGAAAACAACAAAGCCTCAACAAAAAACATTTACTGGCTCAGAATGAAAATTTGGCTAGTCAAGGATATAGAGTAATTGCAGTGGCAGCTGGTTCGGTCAAGAGTGAGCAATATTTGCCGCAAGATATTAAAAAATTGAATTTCTTAGGTTTGGTGGCATTTATTGATCCAATTCGTCAAGAAGCTAAACATTCGATTAAGGAGTGCAAAAATGCTGGTATAAAAGTGGTGATGATTACGGGCGATCACCCTTTGACTGCTTTTACCATTGCTAAAGAATTGGGAATTGTTAAGCATTTTAGTGAGGTGGCAAGTGGCGAAGAGGTGGTGAAATATCTGAAACTTGGTAAAGAAAAATTTAGTGAATTTGTGCGCACTAAATCAATTTTCACCCGTGTGACTCCCATAGATAAATTAGAAATCGTGGAGTCATATAAAGCCCAAGAAGAGTTTATTGCTTTTGCTGGTGATGGAGTGAACGATGCCTCAGCTATTAGAGCTGCTAATATTGGGATAGCGATGGGAAGTGGCACTGACGTAGCGAAAGAAACCGCCTCAATGATTATTACTGATGATAATTTCAAGTCAATCGTGGCTGGAGTAAAAGAAGGGCGAACGGCTTATAGTAATATTCGTAAGGTAAGCTATTTGCTTTTATCATGTGGCTTAGCGGAAGTCTTAATTTTTCTTTTAGCAATTGCTTTTAATTTACCGATGCCTCTGGTAGCAATCCAAATTCTTTGGCTCAATATTGTGACTAATAGTTTGCAAGACTTTGCTTTATCATTTGAAAAAAGTGAAAAAGGCATCATGAATGAAAAACCTCGTCGAACCAAAGAATCGGTTTTTGATCAAGTTTTGCTAAAAGAAACTTTGGTAGCTGGGCTAAGCATGGGCTTGATTGTCTTTGCTGCTTGGGTCTATTTGATTAAGAATCTAGGTTTGGATGAGTATGTGGCTCGTGGTTATGTAATGGTATTGATGGTTTTCATGCAAAACATGCATGTGCTTAATTGTCGCAGTGAAAAACAATCTGCATTTAGGTTTTCACTCAAACAAAATCCCTTGATTGCTTTTAGTATTATTAGTGCGATTATTTTGCAAATAATCATCATTGAGGTGCCATTTTTAAGTAATTTTTTACAAACTAGCCCTGTTAATCCAATGAGAGTGATGATGCTATTCCTATTGTCAATTTCTATTTTAATGATTATGGAAATTTATAAGAGACTGGTGTTTACTAAGAAAAAATAATTTACTTAAAAGATGCACGAAAGGTATTATACCGTTAACGGGAATAGGTAATGCTGCTAATTGACAAAAACCCGAAATTGTGGTATAATCCTTGGTTCATGAAAAAAATATATAAACTGATCAAAAAGTATCCTTTTGTTAATTTTGTGGGTGTTTTAGTCTTATTATTTGGCTTAATCTACCTAAGCAATAGTTTGAGAAAAAAAACTGTCGAAACTCAAGAAATTGCTCCCAATATACCAGTAGTAAAGACTTATCAACCTGGAAAAAATCAATTATTAACCAGTGCCAAGATTATTAATGATGGAATTATAGAAATTGCGGCCCAAAGTGGCGGCGTAGTACAAAAAATTAATGTGAATGAAGGTCAAAAAGTCTATAAAGGTCAACAGTTATTGAGTTTGTCGTCAAATTATCAAGGGGCAAATAGCCAAGCTTTACAATTAGATTTGACGGAAAAGAGATGGCTTTCAGAACATGCAAATTTTTGGGATCAACATACTGGCGATAATATTAGACAAGACCTTTCTCAAGTAAATACACATCACACCATTACTATGAGTGGGAGTGAATACACCACCTACAATGCTAGACAAAATCAATTAATTTCTGATCTAAATTTTAGTATGGGCGATCGAAATCAGCAATTGTCATTAGATAATGCAGAGATGAATTTAAAACTAGCTCAAATTAATGCAAGCCTAATGAGACCAGCAACACCAATGGCGGGAGTGGTAGAAAAAATCAAAGTCAAAAATGGACAATTAATAAATCCTGGTCAGGTGGTAGCCGTAATTAGAGCTAATCAAGATAAAATTAAGCTAGAACTGAATATCAGTGACAAAATGCTAAAGTATGTCGACTTCGATAGTCAAGCTTATTTTGAATTTAAAACACAAAAAT
>CAZMIQ010000056.1:0-6911 GCA_964566525.1 uncultured Pseudomonadales bacterium
CGCTGAGGGACTTGAACCCCCGACCTACCGGATGTAAACCGGGCGCTCTACCAACTGAGCTAAGCGGCCGAATGGTGGACTCTAGAGGATTCGAACCTCTGACCTCTTCAATGTCAATGAAGCGCTCTAACCAACTGAGCTAAGAATCCATTTTACACTAAGACTATGAATTATAACATTTAATCAAAGAAATTGATAATAGATTTTTTTAGATGTTTATGTTATAATCGAGCATTCAGTCACTCAAACAGTGAAGTAAAAAATGCTTAGAAAAGGAAAAAAGATTTGTGATTAAAAAAGGTGGATCAAAAATCAAGCCGCAGAAACAGCGGATTTTTGTAGTAGCTAATCATCAAATCAACTTTCCTCAACTTCGCGTCATGGATGAAAAAGGCTCTTTAATTGGAATTTTAAGTAAAAACGAAGCAATTGATTTGGCTTATAGCCAAGACAAAGATCTAGTTTTAATTACTGATAAGGCTAATCCGCCAGTAGCTAAAATTATTGAATTCTCTAAATATAAATACCAACTCTCACAAAAACAAGCCAACGATCGACGAAATAATCGCACTCAAGACATCAAAGAAATTCGCCTCAAACCTTTTATCGGGGAAAATGATTTACTCGCCAAGCTCAAAAAAGCTCAAGAATTTATTAAAAAAAATCATAAAGTGAGATTATCAATGGAATTAAGAGGTCGGGCTATTACCAAACAAGAATTAGCCCATCAAATTCTTAATCGTTTTGTACAAGAACTCTCTGCTATCGCTCAAACAGAAGTCGAACCCAAGCTCCTCGGTAAAAAAATTCAACTCCAATTAATGCCCAAAAAGAAACAAAAATAAAAAATTAAACAAGGAACCATTATTATGGCAAAAAGTTATAAACAAAAAACCAGAAAAAGTGCCGCCAAAAGATTTAAAATCACTGGCTCAGGCAAGATTTTTCGTCGCACTCAAAATATGCGCCACTTAAGAGCCAATAAAAGCAAAAAAGCCAAAAGAAATTATCGCCGTTTGACTCAAGTCACTGGCGCTACGGCAAAAAAAGTTAGAAAAATGTTAGGAATTTAATTTATGAGAGTAAAAACAGGTTATATCAGAAGAAGAGCTCACAAAAAAGTTATTAAAGCCAATAAAGGCTTTCGGGGCACCAATAATCGCCTTTTCAAACGCGCTAATGAAGCTCGTTTGCATGCTGGCCATTATGCTTTCGTCGGTCGCAAATTGAGAAAAAGAGATTTGCGTACTTTATGGATTATTCGCCTTAATGCTGCTTTAAAAAACATTGACAATCCCATGAATTATTCGACTTTTATCAATAAATTAAAAAAAGCAAACATCGCCCTAGATCGTAAAATTTTAGCCGATTTAGTCGTCAATGATTTTGACACCTTCAAAAAAGTCGTCGCTAAAATTTAATCATTCTTAATCAGATTAAATATAAAATAATAGCGTCAAGCTATTATTTTTTTACCACTCAAAAAACTAGTCAAACAATCTATCATATTCATGTTATAATTTTAACCATGTCTAAAGAGGCTAAATCACGACTAGTCAAGCAAAAAAAAAGTAAATTAAAATATTTTCTATATTTTCTAGCTTTAATTTTTATCATTGGACTCATTGGAGTTAGCATTCTCGTCATCAAAGTTATGCCCTTACTCAAAGATTTACCCTCACCAGAAGAACTAACCTCAGGTAATCAACGTTTTAACGTTGCCACTCAAATTTTTGATCGCCAAGGCAATAAACTCTATGATTTATTTGCTGATGAAAGACGCGCTCCTATCCAATTAAAAGATTTGCCAGCTTATGTTGGTCAAGCTAGCATCGCTATTGAAGATAAAAAGTTTTATCAACATCATGGTTTTGATCCCATTGGCATCATTCGTGCCTTTTATGTAAATAAAACCAGAGGAGGATTAGCTCAAGGCGGATCCACTATTACCCAACAATTAATGAAAAAAGCCTTTCTCACTAGTGAAAAATCATATGATCGGAAAATTAAAGAAGTTGCTCTCGCTATTATTACCGAAACCCAATATAAAAAAGATCAAATTTTAGAAATGTATCTCAATTATATTTCTTATGGCGGGACAGCTGTTGGCATTGGCAGTGCCGCTGAAACATATTTTGGTGTTAAAGCCTCACAATTATCTCTTGCTCAAGCTAGCTTGCTCGCTGGCTTACCTCAAGCACCCAGCCGCTATTCACCTTTTGCTTCTGATGCCAGTGCCGCTAAAAATCGTCAAAAAGAAGTGCTTAAAAATATGGTAGAAATGAATTTTATTACCCAAGCAGAAGCCGACGTTGCTTATGAAGAAGAACTAATTTACGCCACCAATCGCATTGAGCTTAAAGCCCCCCACTTTGTTTTTTATATTCGCGATCAATTAATCGAAAAATTTGGCGAAGACATGGTTTTAAGAGGAGGCTTGAGAGTAACTACTACTTTGGATTTAGAAATTCAAGAAGCCGCTCAAGCCACCCTCACCGCTCAATTAAAAGATTTAGAAAAAATGAAAGTCGGCAATGGCGCGGCTTTAATTACTCGACCTAATACTGGCGAAATTCTTGCTATGATTGGCTCGAAAAACTATTTTGATGACGAGCATGATGGTCAATTTAATGTCACCACTGCCAATCGCCAACCAGGATCAGCCATCAAACCATTAGTTTATGCTGCTGCTTTCGAACAAAAAGCCCTTAACCCTAGCAGTATTTTACTTGATGTGCCCACTTGTTTTGAAAACATTGGTCAACCTTTATATTGCCCTCGTAATTACAATCATAACTTTAATGGTCCTACAACAGTCAGACAAGCCCTCGGTAGCTCACTTAATATTCCTGCTGTCAAAACTTTGCGCATGATTGGACTCGAAAGTTTTATTTATCAAGCCCAAAAATTAGGCATTACCACTTGGACTAATGCCAGAAATTATGGCTGGTCTTTATCACTTGGCGGTGGAGAAGTCAAAATGACTGATTTGGCTACTGCTTTTGGCAGTCTAGCTAATATGGGCGTCAAAACTCCGCTTTCAGGTATCATTAAAGTAGAAAATTATCAAGGAGAAGTGCTATATGAACTTCAAACTGCCAAAAGACTCACACTCCTTGACGAAATGCAAAGAAATCCAGAGGTTTCTTATGAAGAACTTAGTGATACCGAACAATTAACCCGTGTTCTTCAACCAGAAACCGCCTACTTGACTAATGATATTCTCAAAGATGATCGTGCTCGTTGGTTAGGTTTCGGTAGTCGAAGTGAACTACTGGTCAAAAATCACTCAGTGGCAGTCAAAACTGGTACCACCAATGACATTCGTGACAACTGGACTATTGGCTACACTCCCGAATATCTGACCATAGTTTGGGTAGGTAATACCGATGGCACCGCTATGAATCAAAGATTAGTATCAGGCGTCACTGGCGCTGCTCCTATCTGGAATCAGATTATGTCATATCTACTCTTAAACCAAACCGTCACTTGGCCAGAAATGCCACCAACCATTAAAAACGATTTTGTTTGCTGGACAGGTATGCCTAAAAGAGAAACTGATCGAGTTTACAATGAGGTTGGAGAAGACGTCACCATTGATGCCTGTGGCGAAATGAAAAAAGATCTTTACTGGGAAAATTCTGCTCCTACTCGTTCCGCTGTCCGCCTCGAGCCAACTTTTATTTGTTCTAATACTGGACTTCCACCCAAAGAAGAAGAGCATTGTGATGAAGTTCACGCTCAAGACCAACAAATCGCCCAAGACCCACTCCTAGATTACTACTGTCTCGACTGTCCACGCCGTATAGATGACCAAGGCAAACCAGTTGTCGACGAACCATATTTTATCAGTGAAAGCATGGGCGCTCGTCAATACGGAGACTAAAATATAGATTAAATAAATATGTCCAGATTTATTACTTATCTTATCACTACTTCAGCCATTACTCTACTTGGCTTACTCTTTATTTTTTCTTATCAAGAGGCCAATCGAATAATTTTTCCTATTCCTACAATTGATCACTCGAAAAATAAAGTTTTAGGTGAATATAATTATACTTCCACCGAAGAACCTAAGAAAAAATTAGGTATTGTTTATGGTTTTTTACCTTATTGGACTGTCGATAATTATCAAATTCACCCATCAGTTAGTCACCTAGCTTTTTTCCGCCTAGCAGTCAATGGTAAAGGCGAAATCATTAATCGAGCAGGAGATGGTGGTTATCAAATCTATCATGACCAAAGAATTCAATCAATTTTAGATCAAGTCAATCAAAGAAAAACTAATTTTGAGCTCACCATTTTTAGTGCCCAAAATGAAGAAATTAAAAAACTTATCAATTGTTCATTATGTCAAGAAAACCTCATTAATGAAATTCTCACTTTAGTAGAAACAGATAAATTAGATGGAATTAACCTTGATTTTGAATATTTAGGCTCTATTTCTCCAACCGAAAGAGAGGCTTTCACTCATTTTGTTTATCAGCTAAAAAATGAACTTAGTCTCAAATATCCTCGCACCAAACTTTCCATTGATGTTTATGGTGGCGCTGCCAGAATGAATAATATTTGGGATTTTCCCAAATTAGCCAAAATCGTTGATCGCATTATTGTCATGGGTTACGACTATAAGACAAGAAAATCAAGCTCACCTGGACCAGGAGCCCCAACTTTAGGTAAAAATATTTGGGGCGGAGATATATGGGACGATATTATTAGTCTAACTCGCTTTGTTCCAAGTGAAAAAATCGTCTTAGCCGTCCCCTTTTATGGCTATATTTGGCAAACCACCACTAATGATTTAAACACCGCTAAAACTATCCCTGATACCGGCCGAGCCATGACTTATCGAGAAGCGCAGAATATTCTCGCCGACAAAAGCAAAAATGCCCAAGAAAAGTGGGATGAACATTCACTTACTCCTTATTTAATTTATCAACAAGACGAACAATGGCGTATTGGTTTTTTTGAAAACGAACGCTCACTGAATTATAAAATTGATCTGATCGAAAAATTAAATCTCGGAGGGATTGCGGTTTGGGCACTTGGATTTGAAGGTGAATATCAAGAGTTATGGGAAATTATTAATGAGCGTTTTTAATAAACATTGTTTAACAATATTTATTTGCATAAATCTATTTTTTATGATAAAATCAAAAAATTAGCTTTAATCATCATTTTTATGCCTCAAACCAAAAAACTAAACTATTTTTTTCAATTGACTAAATTCTTAGTAATTATTTTAATTATCCATTTTTTGTCATTTAATCAGCTTTTCGCTCAAGAAGCCACTGGCGGTGATTACATATATGAAATTGAAACGAATGGCAAATATTATCGTGTACATGAATTCAAAACTATAGGCAATCACCAATTTATAGCTAATCAAGACTTGCAGGTCGATGTCTTAGTAATTGCAGGTGGAGGTGGAGGTGGAGGTACTTATGGATCAGGATATGCAAGCGGTGGTGGTGGTGGTGCAGGCGGCATGAGAGAAGAACAAATTTCTCTTACTCCGCAAACTTATTCAGTTGTTGTCGGCGAAGGTGGTAACGGAGCAACCTCTGCCATTACTAGAGCTAATTCTGGACAAAATTCAAGCTTTGCTTCTATCATTTCTACTGGTGGAGGTGGTGGTGGAGCCTTTAATCTAAGTGGTCGCACTGGTGGATCTGGTGGAGGTGGTGGTGGTGCTGTAGCTGCAGGAGGAGTAGGTAATAACCCGCCTTTCAATCCTCCACAAGGATACAATGGTGGCACTTCCACTAATAATACTGCCACAGGCGGCTCAGGTGGTGGAGCTGGTGAGGCTGGAAGTTGGAGTTCGGTAGACACTCCAGCTCCAGGAGGAATCGGAAGACTAAGTAACATCACTGGTACTCAAAAATATTATGGTGGTGGTGGTGGTGTTGGCGCATATTTAATTAATCCTGGTTCAAATGGTGGATTAGGAGGAGGCGGCAAAGGCGGTAACTATCCAGGAGAAAATGGCACCAATGGTGTTGATAACACTGGCGGTGGTGGTGGCAGTGGAGCAGGCAATAGTTCTACTTCAGGCGGCAACGGTGGCTCCGGCATCGTCATTGTTCGCTATGAAATTAGTCATCTCAATTTTAATATAAACGATAATAGTGTTGACATCACTCCCACCAAAACCTCACCCAATTTTACCCTCTCCGGCACCCTTGACTATCCAGAGGACGGAGACGCCACCAGTGTGGCAGTTTCTACCACCATTGGCGGTATTAATCGAAGTGTTAATGTTCCAGTTAGTACCAATATGACTTGGCAATTATCATGGAGCTATAATGAATTAACTGAAGGTGAGTATACTAATCTAGAATTTACTGCTATCAGCAATAGCTCCACTCCCGAAGAAACCACCAGTATCTATACTGGTAAAATCATTATTGACAAAACTCCTCCCACTTGTGGCAGCTGGTCACCTGCAATGAGTCCTTGGAAAGTCAGTGGGGGAGAGACTTTCACTTTAACAGGTTCTAGTGATGTAGGCGGCGGTGGCTTAGCCACTGAGTCGGCTAGCGTTTCTTGCTCCACTGGCCCCTTACACGGAGACACTTGCCCCGTTACAATTTATGACCAAGCTGGCAATGATCAAATCTGTACTTCACCTGCTAATAGAGTTGATATCTTCCCACCCACTTTAACTGTCACCCCAGCCATTACTGGCTGGCAAGGAGATAAACAAGACATTATTGTTACAAGTTTTGATGAGCAAACTAGTCTTTCAAGAATTGCCTATGCTTGGGATTTAAATACCCTCGGTAGTGACTGTAGTGGTGGCACCATTATTAATAGTGGGGATAATTTACGCTTAACTATTTCAGGTGGCGCTAATCCTTTATATGTTTGTTCTATTGATTTAGCTGGTAATGTCTCTACCTTTACTA